>NZ_JACARS010000105.1:0-27486 GCF_013386485.1 Pseudomonas sp. P7758
CCTGCCAGACACCCACCGCCAGTCTCTGGGATTGCCAGGCAGTGGGCAGGGGCCGGAGTTAAGAGGCAAAATCCAGGAACATGCCCTGTCGCGCGGTGCCTTGCGCAAGGTGCTGCAGATGCAACCCGCCCAACCGTTCGTCAAACCGCTATCGCAGTTGTCGGGCGGCAGGCGTGGGTACCCCTTGAGCGGGCGCGGCGGGTGGGCGTTTGAGCGGAGCCTGCAGGCACGCATTCGCAACTTGTACCCGGACATCACCGCCAACGAAATTGCCGAGTTACGACCTCTTGGCGACCCACTCGATCTCACCTGGGTACAGGAACTCGAAAGCGAATTCAGCAACCTGACTCAGACGTTGCGAACCTGGCAGATCAGCGCTCGCGCAGGCGCGTCGACCAGTGGCCAGGCGGCAGATCGGATTTATCGGGCCAGGGGCCGGATCGTCAAGGCCATTGAGGCGGCCTGGCGCAGAACCGGGCTGCGGGATATCGACGGCAATGGTCGATACCTCGGCCAGGCCATCAAGTGGGATGGGGTCGAATTGCGCCAGCAGTTGCGCACCCTGCCGCCATTGCCGGCCGACTTTGATCACGTCAGTAAGCTGACCCTGCGCAGCATGGCCTTGACCAGTGACGACGTCGACGGGTTTGTTTCCAACTTTCGCAGCCTGCGCAGCTTGTCCGTGCAAGCCTGCCGGTTGACGCGGCTGCCGCCGGCCATTGCCGCCATGCCGCACCTGACCGAGTTGTATCTGGGAGGCAATGAAATAGTCCTGAGTCAGGAGAGCGTCATGGTCTTGGGCAAACTGAAACAGCTCAAGGAGCTGTCGCTTGAAAGCAATCCATTGGGTCTGGCGCCGGACGTGAGTCGCATGCCTGATTTGCGCCAGCTGTGGCTGGCTGAAACAGATTTGGAGGAGTGGCCTGCCAGCGTGTTTCGCCTGCCGCGCCCACGGCATTTCATTCTGGATTTGCGTGAGAACGCGCTTATCCGCGTACCGGTATTTGCGCCGGGTTCTGATAACGCCCGGATCATCGCGCGCACGACGCTCTCCCGAGAGCTACTGAGTACTAAAGCCGTGAGCGATTTCAGGTTATATATCGAGGCAGCCGGTAATGATCCGGATCGTCAGCTTCCACCCAAAGGCCGGGCCGATAGCAAACTCTGGAAAACGGGATTGACCGACGAGGAATGGGAATCCAAGCAGCAATTGTGGCAAAGGCTGGAGGATGCCTTCGGTTCTGAAGCTTTTTTCAACGAAATTCGCTACCTGTCCAAATCAGGGGATGCCGTAGTCGAGGGCAAGCGCTACCTGCCGGAGCTGACTGCGAAAGTATGGCGCATGCTGGAGGCCATGGGCGAAGACGCCGAGTTGCGAGAGGAGCTGTTCCGCATGGCACAGTTCCCCACGGCTTGCGTGGATGCGGGGGCGCAGTTGTTCAATGCTATGGGGGTTGAAGTGTTGTTGCGCTCGGCCTATGCCAATGAAGACGCGAATGCGGTGAGAAGCAGCGTGCTCAAGTTGGCCAGGGGCAAGTGGCGATTGGAGGAGTTGGGGCGGATCGCTCATGCGCGCGTGGCACAATTGATCAGTCAAGGCGCCAGGTATAGGGAGTATGACCAGGAGGGCATGTTGGTCTCTCATTACGACAACGCAGGCAATGAGATCCCGCCTATTGATGAGGTCGAGATCTACCTGGCTTACACCTCCCAGCTATCCTCTCGCCTGGACTTGCCGTGGCAGGCCAGAACCATGCTGTACCGCGAAGAGTATGTGACGCCGGCCATGGTAGAGGCGGCGTACGAGCAGGTGACAGCGCTGGACCAGGGTGAGCAGTTGCGCAAGAACCTGATTGAGCAGCCGATGTGGAAGGAATTTCTGGAGCGGGCCCACAAGGTGGAATACTTGAGAATCTTCCGGAAATCTGACGCGTTGCTCGACTACGAGGACGCGCAAGCGCAATGGGCCAGGGATGGCGGCTTGTCTGCCGAGGCCAAGAAGGACCTGAGCGACACCATCGCCAGGACCGCCGATATCCTCGGTCGGCCGCGCGGTAACAGCCTGCCGGGAACCGTCATGAGTCGGGCTGAATACGACACTTCGCTTGCCAGCATCACCAGCGAACTCAACTCATTGAACACGACACTGACCGACCAGGCGATCAGTGCCGTATTTGGGGCTTAGAACAAGAAGTACCGCTGCGCCATCGGCAACACATCCGCAGGCTCACACCACAGCAATACTCCATCGGCCTTGACCTGGTAGGTCTGCGGGTCAACCTCGATATCCGGCAGGTAATCGTTGTGGATCAAGTCGGTTTTCTGCACCGCGCGGCAACCCTTGACCACGGCGATCTGCTTCTTCAACCCCAACTGCTCCGGCAGGCCTGCCGCCAACGCCGCCTGGCTGATAAAGGTCAGGCTGGTGGCGTGCAGCGAGCTGCCGAAGCTGGCGAACATCGGGCGGTAGTGCACCGGTTGCGGCGTCGGGATCGAGGCGTTGGCGTCGCCCATCAGGCTTGAGGCAATCGCGCCGCCCTTGAGAATCAGCGTCGGCTTGATCCCGAAAAACGCCGGGCGCCACAGCACCAGGTCGGCCCATTTACCGACTTCGATGGAACCCACTTCGTGGCTGATGCCATGGGTGATCGCCGGGTTGATGGTGTACTTGGCGATGTATCGTTTGGCGCGGAAGTTGTCGTTGCCTTCGCCGTCGCCAGGCAATGGCCCGCGCTGTTTCTTCATCTTGTCGGCGGTCTGCCAGGTACGTGTGATCACCTCGCCAACCCGCCCCATGGCCTGGCTGTCGGAGCTGATCATCGAGAACGCGCCGAGGTCGTGAAGGATGTCTTCGGCGGCAATCGTTTCGCGGCGGATGCGGCTTTCGGCAAAGGCCACGTCTTCGGCAATGCTCGGGTCCAGGTGATGGCAGACCATCAACATGTCCAGGTGTTCGTCGATGGTGTTGCGGGTGAACGGCCGGGTTGGGTTGGTGGAGCTGGGCAGCACGTTGGGGAAGCCACAGGCCTTGATGATGTCTGGCGCGTGACCGCCACCGGCACCCTCGGTGTGGTAGGTGTGGATGGTGCGGCCCTTGAAGGCGGCGAGGGTGGTTTCGACAAAGCCGGATTCGTTGAGGGTGTCGCTGTGGATCGCCACCTGCACGTCGTACTCGTCGGCGACGCTCAGGCAGTTGTCGATGCTCGCCGGCGTGGTGCCCCAGTCCTCGTGCAGCTTCAAGCCAATGGCACCGGCCTTCACTTGTTCGATCAACGGCTCCGGCAGGCTGGCGTTGCCCTTGCCGGTGAAGCCGATGTTCATCGGGAACGAGTCGGAGGCCTGGAGCATGCGCGCCAGGTGCCATGGGCCGGAGGTGCAGGTGGTGGCGTTGGTGCCGGTGGCCGGCCCGGTGCCGCCGCCGATCATGGTGGTGACGCCGCTGGTCAGTGCTTCTTCGATTTGCTGCGGGCAAATGAAGTGGATGTGGGTATCGATGCCGCCGGCGGTGAGGATCATGCCTTCACCGGCAATCACTTCGGTGCTGGCGCCGACACAGATGGTCACGCCGGGCTGGATGTCCGGGTTGCCGGCCTTGCCGATGGCGGCGATGCGGCCGTTTTTCAGGCCGACGTCAGCCTTGACGATGCCCCAGTGGTCGATGATCAGCGCGTTGGTGATCAGGGTGTCGACCACCTCATGGGCGAGCAATTGGCTCTGGCCCTGGCCATCACGGATCACCTTGCCGCCGCCGAATTTCACTTCTTCGCCGTAGACGGTGAAGTCCTGTTCGACTTCGACGAACAGCTCGGTGTCGGCCAGGCGGACCTTGTCACCAACGGTGGGGCCGTACATGTCGGCGTAGGCTTGTCTGGAAATCTTCATGTGTTTAGTTCCTTGATCGTTCCCGATAGGTGGCGAGGGAGCTTGCTCCCGCTGGGCTGCGCAGCAGCCCCAAAAGCCAGGCACCGGGGTGAGTCAGAAAGATTGAGTCAGCTCTTTTGCGGCCGCTGCGCGCCCGAGCGGGAGCAAGCTCCCTCGCCACAGGTCAGTCCAGGTCGCCCATGATGCGCCCGGCAAACCCGAACACCCGGCGTTTGCCACTCAGCTCAACCAGTTCCACTTCACGACTCTGCCCCGGCTCAAAGCGCACGGCGGTGCCGGCCGGGATGTTCAGGCGCATGCCACGGCTGGCGGCACGGTCGAACGTCAGTGCGTCGTTGGTTTCGAAAAAGTGATAGTGGGAACCAACCTGGATCGGCCGGTCGCCGCTGTTGGCTACGCTCAGGGTGGCGGTGCGCCGGCCCACGTTGAGTTCGATGTCGCCAGGCTGGATCTGAAATTCGCCAGGAATCATGCAGGTTGCCCCAGGGTCTTGAAGTAGATGGCGGTCGGGGTGTAGCGCCCGTCCGGGCTTTGGCAGTAGTCGGGCAATTCACCGATCTTGGTATAACGCAGCGACTGGTAGAAGGCTTCGGCGCCGGAGCCGGCTTCGGTGTCCAGGTACAGCAGCCCGCGTTTGTACTGGCGGGCGCTCAGTTCCAGGGCGCTCATCAGTTGCTGGCCAAGGCCACGGCGCCGGGCCTCGCTGTGCACCAGCAGCTTCTGCACTTCGGCGCGGTTCAGGCCGTTGGCTTTCATGCATAGCGCCAATTGCACGCTGGCGATGACGTGCTCATCACGCACCACCACCCACAGCAGCAGGCTGCCATCGTTGAGGCTGACCAGCACGCCATTGAGATAGGTGTTGGCCTGGGCCTCATCGAAGTCGGCCATGAAACCCACCGATGCGCCGTGCTTCACGGCGTCCAGCAACAGCTCAATCAAACCCGGGCGGTAATGGGCAAAACTTTCGGCATTGACTCGACGCAGTTGGGCGTTCATCGGTGTCACTCCTTGGGCGGCACAGCGCCTGGGTTGAGCGTCAGTTGCATGAAGGTCAGGTCCAGCCAGCGTCCGAACTTGGTGCCGACCTGGGGCATCTGCCCGGTGGTGATGAAACCCAGGCGCTCATGCAGGCGGATCGAGGCCTGGTTGCCGCTTTCGATGGCGGCGACCATCACGTGTTTGTCGCAGGTTTTCGCCCGCTCGATCAGCACCTGCATCAGCTGGGGGCCGAGGCCCTTGCCGCGCTGGTCGTTGCGCACGTACACCGAGTGTTCGACGGTGTGGCGAAAGCCCTCAAAGGGCCGCCAGTCACCGAACGAGGCATAGCCGATGACCTGCTCGTCTTCGACGGCCACCAGGACCGGATAAAACTGCGACTGACGAGCGCTGAACCAGGCCTGGCGGTTGCCCAGGTCTACCGGTTGTTCGTTCCAGATCGCCGTGGTGTTGAGCACCGCGTCGTTGTAGATATCGCGAATCCCTGGCAAATCGGCGTGCACCGCATCACGAGTCAAAAAGGACATGGTCGGGCCTCAGGCGATGGGTTGGTGGACGGTGACCAGCTTGGTGCCGTCGGGGAAGGTGGCTTCCACCTGGATGTCCGGGATCATTTCCGGGATGCCTTCCATCACCTGTTCGCGGGTGAGCAGGGTGGTGCCGAAGTGCATCAGCTCGGCAACGGTGCGGCCATCGCGGGCGCCTTCCATCAACGCGGCGGAGATGTAGGCGATGGTTTCCGGGTAGTTGAGCTTCACACCGCGCGCCAACCGTCGCTCGGCTACCAGGCCGGCGGTGAAGATCAGCAGTTTGTCTTTTTCCCGTGGGGTCAGGTCCATCGTTCAAGGTCCACTATGAAATACATTCGTAAAAACACCGGAGATCCAATGTGGGAGCGGGCTTGCTCGCGAATGCGGTGTGTCAGTGAATGCATCTTTGCCTGACCCACTGCATTCGCGAGCAAGCCCGCTCCCACATTTTTAATCTTCATGTGCTCCAGATTCTCGGTGATACCGCTTCTCGGCCCAGCACGGCCGGGCGCAGCAGGCGCCACAGTGCGATCAGCCAGGCTCGCGCCAGCAGCGCTTCACTGGCCAGGCAGCGGGCCACCAGCAGGCCGGGCAATTGGGTCAGGTCGCCGCGTACCGGGTGGGGCAGGGAGCGACATTGCTCGAGCAGTTCAGGGTCGATTTCGCCGGTCACCAGCAAGGTCGCAAACACCGGTTGCCCGTCCAGCCCGATGGGTGAGTCGAGCAAACCGTCGGCGCCCACAATGCGCTGGCGCTCATGCCAAATCAACTGGCCGTCGCGGCGGATATCCAGGTGCGACTGGAAGTGCCCGAGGTCGAAACGCTCGCCGCTGGCGGGGCGCCCGAGGGCGACCACGTCCCAGTAAAACAGCCGGGCATCGCCTTGCAGGTCGATGCGGGTGGTGAGTTCGGCCTGGGCGGCGCTGAACACGATGGTCTCCTGCGGCAGCCATTCCAGCGTCGCGCCCGCCTCAACCGTCAGCTCCAGTTTCTGATACGCCGGCCCGCCGGCGCGGTACCACTTGGCCGCGCCGGGGCTGGTCAGTTGCGCCCACGCACCTTCGGCGACATGGGCGCTGATATCGAGACGATCACCGCCGGCAATCCCGCCCGGCGGGTGCACGATGATGTGCTGGCACACCTCGGGGCCTTCGGCGTACAGATGCTTTTGCACTCGCAGTGGGCCGAGGTGGCGGCGCATCACTGGGCGCGTGGTGTCGCCGAAACGCGCGTAGCCGAGTTCCAGCTCGGCGTGCCAGCTTGGGGTGAACAGCGCGGTGGGGGCAGGTAGGGTCATGGTCAGTGCTTATCGTTAGGACGCTACAGATTAGATCGTAACGAGCCCGCGCACACCCTCGCTTTCCATATTTTCTCCACGCCCCTGCTGGACGATTTCGCCCCGGGACATCACCAGGTACTGGTCGGCCAGTTCCGCGGCAAAATCATAGAACTGCTCCACCAGCAGAATCGCCATGTCGCCGCGTGCCGCGAGCTTCTTGATCACCGCGCCGATCTCCTTGATCACCGACGGCTGGATGCCTTCGGTGGGTTCATCGAGGATCAGCAGGCGCGGGCGGCTGGCCAGGGCCCGGCCGATAGCCAACTGCTGTTGCTGGCCGCCGGACAAGTCACCACCCCGGCGTTGCTTCATTTGCAGCAGCACCGGGAACAGCTCGTAGATGAAGGCGGGCACTTCCTTGGCTTCGGAGCCGGGGAAGCGTGACAGGCCCATCAGCAGGTTTTCTTCCACTGTCAGGCGGCCAAAAATCTCCCGGCCCTGGGGCACGTAAGCGATACCGGCGTGCACCCGCTGGTGCGGCTTGAAGCCGGTAATGGCGCGGCCTTCCCAGTTCACCGCACCTTCCTTGGCCGGCAGCAAACCCATCAGGCACTTGAGCAAGGTGGTCTTGCCCACGCCGTTGCGGCCCAGCAGGCAGGTGACTTCGCCGACTTTTACCTCAAAGGAAAGCCCGCGCAGGATGTGGCTACCGCCGTAGTACTGGTGCAGCTTGTCGACTTGCAGCATGTTCAGTTCCCCTTAATGATCGTTCCCACGCTCTGCGTGGGAATGCCGCAATGGACGCTCCGCGTCCGCCGTGTGACGCAGAGCGTCACCGGATGCATTCCCACGCGGAGCGTGGGAACGATCAGGTTCAGCGGCCGAGGTAAACCTCGATCACCCGCTCATTTTCCTGCACCTGTTCCAGCGACCCTTCGGCCAGCACGCTGCCCTGGTGCAACACCGTCACGTGGTCGGCAATCGAGCCGACAAAGCCCATGTCGTGTTCCACCACCATCAGCGAATGCTTGCCCGCCAGGCGCTTGAACAGCTCGGCGGTGAACTCGGTTTCGGCATCGGTCATGCCCGCCACCGGTTCATCCAGCAGCAACAGTTGCGGGTCCTGCATCAGCAACATGCCGATTTCCAGGAACTGTTTCTGGCCGTGGGACAGCAAGCCGGCCGGGCGATTGACTGAAGCGGTGAGTCGGATGGTGTCGAGCACTTCGCTGATGCGGTCTTTCTGCTCACCACTCAAGCGCGCCCGCAGGCTGGCCCACACCGATTTGTCGGTCTTCTGCGCCAGCTCCAGGTTTTCAAACACGCTGAGGGCTTCGAATACCGTGGGCTTCTGGAACTTGCGACCGATGCCGGCCTGGGCGATCTGCACTTCGCTCATGCTCGTCAGGTCGAGGGTTTCGCCGAACCAGGCCTTGCCGTGGCTGGGCCGGGTCTTGCCGGTGATCACGTCCATCAGCGTGGTCTTGCCCGCGCCGTTGGGGCCGATGATGCAGCGCAATTCGCCGACGCCGATGTACAGGTTCAAGTCGTTCAACGCCTTGAAGCCGTCGAAGCTGACGCTGATGTCTTCCAGGGTCAGGATCGTGCCGTGGCGGGTGTTCAGGCCTTTGCCGGCAGCCTGACCGAGGCCAATGGCATCGCGGGCGCTACCTTGGTCTTTGTTCGGTTCAAGAATGGGCTCGAGCATGAATTCCGCCGTCGCTGTAATTCTCATTGGTCGCCCCTTTTCTTCAGCAGGCCAATCACACCCTTGGGCAAGTACAGGGTGACGATGATGAACAGCGCACCGAGGAAGAACAGCCAATACTCAGGAAACGCCACGGTGAACCAGCTCTTCATGCCGTTGACCACACCGGCGCCCAGCAGCGGGCCGATCAAGGTTCCACGCCCGCCGAGGGCCACCCACACAGCGGCCTCGATGGAGTTGGTCGGCGACATTTCGCTGGGGTTGATGATGCCCACTTGCGGCACATACAACGCGCCCGCCAAACCACACAGCACCGCGCTCAACACCCATACGAACAGCTTGAAGCCACGCGGGTCGTAGCCGCAGAACATCAGGCGATTTTCCGCATCCCGCAGCGCTGTCAGTACCCGGCCGAACTTGCTCTGGGCCAGGCGCCAGCCGATGAACAGGCTCGCCACCAACAACACCACGGTGGCCACAAACAGCGCCGCTCGCGTGCCCGGCTCGGTGATGCCAAACCCGAGGATGCTACGGAAATTGGTAAAGCCGTTATTGCCGCCGAACCCGGTCTCGTTGCGGAAGAACAACAGCATCCCGGCGAAGGTCAGGGCCTGGGTCATGATCGAGAAGTACACGCCCTTGATCCGTGAGCGGAAGGCGAAGAACCCGAACACCAGTGCCAGCAATCCCGGTGCCAACACCACCAGGCACATCGCCCAGAGGAAGTGGCTGGTGCCGGTCCAGTACCACGGCAACTCGGTCCACGACAAAAAGGTCATGAACGCCGGCAGCTCATCGCCGGACGCCTGGCGCATCAGGTACATGCCCATGGCATAACCGCCCAGCGCAAAGAACAGGCCGTGGCCGAGGGACAACATCCCGGCATAACCCCACACCAGGTCCAGCGCCAGGGCGACGATGGCGTAGCACAGAATCTTGCCCACCAACGTCAGGGTATAGGCGGAAACGTGCAGCGGATTTTCCGGTGACAACAGCGAGAACAACGGCAGCGCCAGCAGCAGGATCAGCACCACTGCACCGACCGCGACGGTCACCTTGGGGCCGGCCTTTTGCGCGGCCGTAAGCATCAATGGCTGGTTCATCAGTCGATCACCCGTCCTTTCAGTGCGAAGAGTCCTTGCGGGCGTTTCTGGATGAACAGAATGATCAGCGCGAGGATCAGGATCTTGCCGAGTACGGCACCGATCTGCGGTTCGAGAATCTTGTTGGCTATCCCCAGGCCGAAGGCCGCCATGACGCTACCGGCCAACTGGCCGACACCGCCGAGTACCACCACCAGGAACGAGTCGATGATGTAGCTCTGGCCGAGGTCCGGGCCGACGTTGCCGATCTGGCTCAGGGCCACGCCACCGAGGCCCGCTATGCCGGAGCCGAGACCAAAGGCGAGCATGTCCACGCGTCCGGTGGGCACGCCGCAGCAGGCGGCCATGTTGCGGTTCTGGGTGACGGCGCGCACGTTGAGGCCCAGGCGCGTCTTGTTCAGCAGCAGCCAAGTCAGCACCACCACGAACAGCGCGAAGGCGATGATCACGATGCGGTTGTACGGCAGCACCAGGTTGGGCAGCACCTGGATTCCCCCGGACAGCCACTCGGGGTTGGCCACTTCAACGTTCTGCGCACCGAACACCAGGCGCACCAGTTGGATCAGCATCAGGCTGATGCCCCAGGTGGCGAGCAGGGTTTCCAGCGGGCGGCCGTAGAGGTGACGAATCACCGTGCGCTCCAGGGCCATGCCGATGGCGGCGGTGACAAAAAACGCCACCGGCAGCGCGATCAGCGGGTAGAACTCGATGGCCTGGGGCACGTAGCGCTGCATCAGCAACTGCACCACATAGGTGGAGTAGGCGCCGAGCATCAGCATCTCGCCGTGGGCCATGTTGATCACCCCGAGCAGGCCGAAGGTGATCGCCAGGCCGAGCGCCGCCAGCAGCAGGATCGAGCCCAGGGACATGCCGCTGAAGGCCTGGCCGAGAATCTCGCCCACCATCAGTTTGCGTTTGACCTGGGCCAGGCTGGTCTCGGCGGCGGTGTGCACCGTGGCGTCGGCTTCGACGCCGGGAGCGAGCAGGGCTTCCAGGCGAGTGCGGGCCAGCGGGTCGCCGGTGCCGCCGAGCAAGCGCACGGCGGCCAGGCGCACGGCCGGGTCGGGATCTACCAGTTGCAGGTTGGCCAGGGCGAGACTGAGGGCTGTGTGTACGTCATCATTGGTTTCGCCGGCGAGTTGCTGGTCGAGGAATTTCAGCTGCGCAGGTTGTGCACTTTTTTGCAGAGTCTGGGCGGCGGCAAGGCGCACCTTGGGGTCGGCAGCGAGCAATTCCTGGCTGGCTTGCACGTTGTCGATCAGGCCGCGCAGGCGGTTGTTCAGGCGTACGGTCTTGGTTTCCCCGTTGACGCTGATCTGGCCTTGTTGCAGGGCGTCCACCAGCTCGATGCGCGCCGGGTCGGGCTGGGCGGCCCAGTCCTGGAGCAGCTTGGCTTGTTGCATCGGGTTGGCGTTGATGAAGTCTTCGGCGTCGCTGGCGTGTGCGGCGAGGGGCAGCAACAGCAGGGCGGCGAGGATGAAGCGGTATAGGGCAGTGGGCATACAAAATGTCCTGATCATGCACGGACAATGTGGGAGCGGGCTTGCTCGCGAAAGCGCTGGCTCAGTTTCGGATGCGTCGACTGACACACCGCTTTCGCGAGCAAGCCCGCTCCCACATTTAGACCGAGTCGGTCTTAGTTGCTCTTGACGGCGTAATCCGGCTTTTTGTCATTGCCAGGGATATACGGGCTCCACGGCTGGGCACGAATCGGCTCCTGGGTCTGCCACACCACCGAGAACTGCCCGTCAGACTGGATCTCGCCGATCATCACCGGCTTGTGCAGGTGGTGGTTGGTCTTGTCCATGGTCAGGGTGAAGCCGGACGGCGCGGCAAAGGTCTGCCCGGCCATGGCTTCACGCACTTTGTCGACGTCGGTGGACTTGGCTTTCTCCACCGCCTGCGCCCACATGTGGATGCCCACGTAGGTGGCTTCCATCGGGTCGTTGGTCACGGCTTTATCCGCGCCCGGCAGGTTGTGGGCCTTGGCATAGGCTTTCCAGTCAGCGACGAATTTCTTGTTCACCGGGTTCTCCACCGACTGGAAGTAGTTCCAGGCGGCGAGGTTGCCCACCAGCGGCTTGGTGTCGATGCCGCGCAGTTCTTCTTCACCCACGGAGAAGGCGACGACCGGTACGTCGGTAGCCTTCAGGCCCTGGTTGGCCAGCTCTTTGTAGAACGGCACGTTGGAGTCGCCGTTCACGGTGGAGATCACTGCGGTCTTGCCACCGGCGGAGAATTTTTTGATGTTGGCCACGATGGTCTGGTAATCGCTGTGGCCGAACGGGGTGTAGACCTCTTCGATGTCTTTATCCGCTACGCCTTTGGAGTGCAGGAACGAACGCAGAATCTTGTTGGTGGTGCGCGGGTACACGTAGTCGGTGCCCAGCAGGAAGAAGCGCTTGGCGCCGCCGCCTTCTTCGCTCATCAGGTATTCCACCGCCGGGATCGCCTGCTGGTTCGGCGCCGCACCGGTATAGAACACGTTCGGCGACATCTCTTCGCCTTCGTATTGCACCGGGTAGAACAGCAGGCCGTTGAGTTCTTCGAACACCGGCAATACCGATTTGCGCGACACCGAGGTCCAGCAACCGAACACCACGGCGACCTTGTCCTGGGTCAGCAACTGGCGGCCCTTTTCAGCGAACAGCGGCCAGTTGGAAGCCGGGTCCACCACTACCGGTTCAAGCATCTTGCCGTTCACGCCGCCCTTGGCGTTGATCTCGTCGATGGTCATCAGCGCCATGTCTTTGAGCGAGGTCTCGGAGATCGCCATGGTCCCGGACAGCGAGTGCAGGATGCCGACCTTGATGGTCTCGGCGGCCTGTACCGTCCAGGTCATGCCCATCGCGGCGATGGATGCCGACAGTGTGAAAGCCTTGATCAAGCTGCGACGCTTCATTGTGCAATCTCCATGACTCAATGATGTGATGAGGGAGTGATTGCAAAGGCTGTGCCGGGGCGCGCAATCGTGGTGCGCGCGAGTCGTGACCGGGCTATCGGGGTGGGCGATGCACCAATGCGGCGCCAATCAACGCAGGCTGTGCGTGCAGGCGCACCCTGATGGTGCCTGGCGCCCCGAGCCTTAACTATCTAATGCCTGCGTCCAGCCAAACCCTTGAAAGTGAAGCCTGCCTGGTGCCCCCGGCAACCCAGGGGCAGCGCCAGTTTTCTTAACTTCACTCAAGTGACGATGAACATGGACAGTACTCACATTCAAGACGATCAAGCGGCGAGCACGCGCAGGCCGGTTCCCCATCTGGGGCCGGCGTTCGTTACCGATCACGATGCCGCCCATTGGGCGCATCAACAGATCGGCAACCGGCGCGAGACGGTATTTGGCGGGCTGGTTTTCAAGCGTGATGACGGGATGTACCTGCCAAGCGTGCCGGTGGCCGGCACCGCCACTGCATTCGATTTCCAGAGCGACCTGCTCAAGGTCGATGCCAACAGGAATTTCCTGGCGTACGAGGGCCACAGCGTTCACGCCCTGTACAGTTCGCGCGGCGAGGATGGCACCCGACGCTCCGCGCAGATACAGCACTGGACAGGCGCGCAGCGCCGCCTGGATCGCAGCTTTTTCCCCATCAATATCCTGCGCATCATCATCCAGGTGCGCATGCTGTGCACCCGTTACTACCTGTCCGGGTTCTATGGCTCGCTCATCCAGTATGAAAGCAGCGGCTCTGCGACTGAGGCCAGCTTCTTGAACCAGTTGATGGCGGCCAAGCCTGCGGCCGATTTCGACGACTACATCGCCTTTATCAATGAGACGGCCAGGGCCGGCTACCTGCGGGTCATCGTTGCCAACGCCGAGCTGGGTGGAAAGCCTGGCCAACTGCTGGCGCCGTGGACCCTCAATCAAACCCTGTCGCAAATCGGGCAGGACGCACTGGCGCCTCTCGCCAGCCAAGTCAGCCGCCGGTGGCAGGACGCGGTGCGATCAGTCTTGCCGCCGCTGGGGTTTGCACGGCAGGAGAGTCTCTTTGGCTACCTGTACAAAAGCGCGTCGAACCAGTACGTGGCCGAATTTCCGTCGGATGAACTCAAGGCGGCGTTTGCGCTGACCAGTGGCAAGTTGTCACTGCCAAAAGTGCACAAGGCGGACAGTGAGTTTTTGACCTTCGGTATTTACTGCTCCCTATCACCGCAAGCGAAACCGACCGTGGCGAAAGAGTCGTGGCTGGCGGAAAACTTCTTCACGGCTTCCGCGTTGGCTGCCGTGGTGATGATGGCGGGGACCGACGACCTGGGCTTGCACTTTTACTTGCGCGCCAACGACGGCGCGCTGCTGATGTACCACTGCACCGGCTCGCAGGCGCAGTCCCAGCTGTTCGCCAATCGCGGCGCGGATCTCGACGGACGCTTGAAGGACGCTACCTTGAGCCCTTCCGAGTTTGTCCGGCAAGTGGCTGCCGTGGGCACGCTGACGGTGGTTGAGCCCGGACGGGTATGGGACAAGGCCGGAGTGGTAGGACCGCAATGGAGGGCCTTCGCGAAAGTCCATGCGTCGCTGAGCCCTGCCTTCGTCACTGCCGATGATGTCGCACGCTACCTGCATTACAAGGTGGGTTCACCCCACGGCTCTTTTCTCCAGGCTTACATCTTCAAGCGCAGCGATGGGCTGTTTGTGGCCTCCAGGCTGTCAGACCCTGACAGGTGGCTGTCGTTGTGGGGCGGGGCATTGCCCACCGACAACGCTCTGACGCGGGTCGAGCTTGAAGGGCACCAAATGGTTGGCGAGTTCAATCGACCTGTCTACGACCTGGCTGAGGTGCGTGCCAACTATCCTCAAAAAACCTCGCGACAGCTGGCGTTCCTGGTCAGTACACCGTCGACTCAAGCGATCGACATGACGCTGGTTTTTTCCGATCAGATCAAGGTGCTTTACACCAGCGGAACGAACGGTACGTTGATCAAATACGCTGTCAGCGGCTCTCGGGCCGAGCGTGAATTCGGCGAGTACCTGGCACAAGTTGAACGCGATGGCCAAGGTGTGGCCCGCGTACAAGGTTTTGACGGCACGCGTGAAGGGCTGATCAAAGAGCTGGTAAAACTCGGTGAGTTGACGGTGCTGCTGGCGGATGAGACCTGGTACAACGTCCAGGGCCGGGTCCCGGCCACCTGGGAGCCCGAAACGCCTTTCGCCGCCGCAGCCCCCATTGATACGCCCCTGAGCTGGGTTTTCACTGACCTGGCAACCGCCGCCCGTTATGCCCATGACCGTATGCAGGCAACGGCGGATGGCCGGCGAGTCGGTTGCATCCTCAAGCACTCGAGTGCAGAGCAGTATGTGGTCAGCGAGCCTTGCGCACCGATACCCGCCGGCGAAACCCTTTTCGTGTTGGCGAATGTTTTTGGCAATGCCAGCCTGCCGCCAGGCTTCGCCCTGCGTGGCTGGTACTGCCGCAGCGCACCGGACGCCACCGGCATCGGCGCCGAACCCTGGTTGTACGAGGGCTTTATCGACACCACGGATTTTGCCCAGGGGATTGCCGCGCTGCGCATCCACCCCGAGAGCAATCTGGCCTTCTACCTCAGCACGGCGGACGGCGCTCAACTGGCCTATGACGCTTCCGGCTCGGCCGAGGAAAGCCAGCTCTACCAGGTGCTGCCCGATGGCCGGGTGACGGACAACGGGCTGGGGGATGAACTGCGGGCCGCCACCGTGACGCCCCACGAGATGATCCAAAAGGTCGCCGCCGCCGGGGCGCTGTCGGTGTTGCAACCGGGCACGTTGTGGGATGTGGCGGGGCTGGTCGCCGACACCTGGCGACCTTACGCACTGGCACCCCGCCCGCAACTGAGCCGCGGGTTTCTCCAGGTAGAAGACGCGGCACGCTATGCCCACGGGCAAATCGGCAGCTGGCGTGAGGGCGAATACTGCGGCTATATCCTGCAGCGCCCGGACGGTCTCTACGTGGCCACTGAGCCATTGCCGGCCAGCGACGCCGGGCGCTTTGCCCTGGGCGTTGTCTACCCCCAGGACGTCAAGGGCCGCTCACTGCTCCCGCCCGGTCACATGCTGAAGGCCGTGTACGGTTCCAGCCGCGGGGTTTCGTTGCTGGAACCCGAGCGCCTGCAGCGCCCGGGCTGGTCGCGGGACGATGCCTGCCTGGAGGCGCAGATGTTCAGCGCCCTGGACGTGCACACGCTGATCCGCAATCGCCAACAGGTGTTCGTGGCCTACCTGTCGGGCGCCGAAGATTGTTTGCTGGCGTATGACCTGATCGACTCTGCCGCCCAGGCGAACCTGTTCAAGGCGCTCGACCCCTTGCCCCATCGCAGCCCAACGGCCCTCAACCTGGCCAGCGGCACGCTGACGGCGCGGGAGTGGATCAGCCAGGTGGCGGCGGCCGGCAGCGTGCGGGTGGTGCAGGCCAACCCGTTGTGGGGCGCGCCGGGGCTGATCGCCGAACACTGGCGGCCACGCCTGCCGATACCCCGGCGCGAACGTCCGGAGCAGATTGCCTATGGCCCGGTCTGCGCCAGTGCCGCTGACGCGGCTCGGGCACTGCACACGCGCCTGGACCATGAAGCACCGACGCAAACCGGTTTCGGTTTCATGCTCAAGCATCGCGATCAGGACGCCTTTGTCTGCTCCGAGCTTGTACCCGCCTGGGATAGGGCCGGGCTGTTCGCCTTGAGCGCCGTGTTTGCCGTGGATGACGAAGGCGAGTTCATTTACCCCGCGGGTTATCAACTGCACGCCTTGGTTTACCGGCGCAACTGGATGCCACAGGGGCTGACCACCGCCGAACACTGGCTGGCGCAGCATTTTATTTCGGCCGGGGATCTGGCCAGTGCCACCGTCGAGGCCAAGCGCCAACGAGAGACAGGCGCACTGACGGGCTTGCCGGTGTTTATCTCGACACTGGACCAGGCGCTGCTGCAGGTACAAACGCCGGTGGCATCGACGCTGTTCAACCCGGTCCGCCAGCCGTCGGGGGTCTATGAAGACGTGCAGACCTTGATGGCCAGCGGGCAGCTCTCGGCGGTCGGGTTTGTCAACGAAGTGGCGAAGTTGAGCTGGTTGAGCGTTTTGGTGCCGAGCGAATGCTGGGCGTTGGCGGGTAAACTGGATGTCAGCCAGGCCCCATGGACCGCCTTCGCCAACTTTATGCGTCGCCCATTGAGCCCGCTGTTCAGCAACCAGGCCGATGCGGTGCGTTACGCCCACCAACAGCTGGGCACACAGCGCGACACGCTGCAAGGCGGGCTGGTGTTGCAGCGCAACGGCAAGTTTGTCGCGACCCTGGCGGTGCCGGTGTTGAGTGAAGACTTCGACCCGAACGTCATCCTGCCGGGCCTGGACGTCAGCCAGGCGCTGCTGGCCCCTGGTTGGAAAATGGTCGCGCGCTACCGGTCACGTGTCGCCCGGGTGCTGGAGTTCTGGTTACCCTCTGAAGAAAACGCGGTGTATCAAAACCTGTTCTCGACCAAAGTACTGGAGACCGCCCTGAAGTCGGGTCACCTGTGGACCCACGAATACCTGCTGACGCCCGACGGCTCACTTATCGGTTTCAGTACCCAGGACGCCGAGCGCAGCTTGCTGGATTCGGCCCAGCGCAACGAAGCGACGCAGTTGCTCAGCCACCTGGAAACCTCCCTGGCCCCCAACAGCCTGGCGCTGCACGACCCTTACAGCAATGCCGTCGAGCAGCAGATGCGCAGCGGCCGCAAGACCCCCACCGAGCTGGTCAATCAGCTGGCGCGGGTGGGGACTTTGCAAGTACTGGAGGGCGGCCCGTTGTGGGGCACTGCCCAGCGTGTGCTGCCGGGCTGGATGCCCGGCCTGGCCTACGTTGCACCGCAGGCGGCGGTCCATGCCGTGGCGGATCGGCAGCTGGGCCCGGTGTTCAAGCATGCTGACGACGCGGCACGCTATGGTCATCAATACGCCCAGGGGCGCGCCGATTTGAGTTTTGGCGTGATTCTCAAGTCCTCCGACAATGGGCATTTTGTCGCCTGCGCACCGGTCAAGGGCGACGACCTGGGCTTTGCCCTCGACCGGGCGTTCCTGCGCGGGCAGTTGCCGAGCGGGTACAGCCTGCAAGGCCTGTATCTGAGGCTGCCGCAGCGTGCTGCGCCCGAGTTGCCCCAGGCCGAAGGCTACGCGCAACTGATGGCTCCGGCCGTGGTGCTGGCGGCGCTGAGCTTTTTGCGGGTGGCACAGAGTGAGCGTTTCCTGGCGTTGCATGTGTCGTGTGCCGACGGCTCACTGTTTCGGTACCAGGCGGTGAGGATCGACCCGGACTGGGATTCCAGCCGCCGGCAGGCGGCGTATCTGAAACACCTCAACAGTCGTGGCAGCATCGACAGCCATGTGTTGAAACTGGTGGAGTCCGGCGAGCTGCGGGTACTCGACAGCAGCCCGTTCTGGGATGCCTTGTTGCCCCGGATAAAGCGCCTGGCCACGACACTGGCAGTGCGCGATACCCGCATGGCCCTGGGCCCGTTGTGCGCCCACCCGGACGACGCCGCGCGCCAGGTATGGCAACAGGTTGTGCCGCTGGAGCACCAGGCGCGGCTGGGAGCGGTGCTGGGCAACGGCGACAGCGACACGTTCATCGCCGTGCAACCGGTGGCAGACCCGGGCCCCTCGGTGGCCGTGGGACTGCGGCCGGACACACCGGCCTACAAGGCATTGTTCGAAGGCATCATGAACCTCGGCTACCCCAGCACATCGACCCGCTACCCGGCGGGCTACAAGGTGATGGGCGTCCAGCAGTTGTTCAAGCTCGACACCGAGCGCCAGCATCTGGCGGATCGCTACGAAGAAGGCCTGGCCCACAACTTCATTGCCCAGAAGGAAATTCGCGGGTTCATCGAGATGCTGCGCCAGGACAAGATCGCGGGGGCGCGTTACTACTTCACCCCGGTGCACGGCGCGTTGATTGTGTATGAGCCCAGCTATCACGCGGACGAAAGCCAGTTGCTGCGCGATGACTGGATCGACGAAGACACGGGTGTGGTGAAGGTCAAGCCCAGCGAGGTGATCCGCCGGTTGGCGACCTCGGGCAAGCTGACCATCCTGGAAACCGATCGCTTCTGGCAACCCCGCAGCCAGGTGGCGCGGCGCTTGTTGCATGCATTCAAGCAGGCCGACCAGGGGGTTTAACGCCGCCGCATCAGCCCGATAAAAAACAGCCCGCCAATGGCCGCCGTGGCCACGCCGATGGGCAGGTCTTCGGGGGCAATCATTGTGCGGGCCGCCACATCCACCCACACCAGGAACACACTGCCCAACAGCACGCACACCGGCAGCAAACGCCGGTGTTCGGCACCTACAAGGCGCCGGGCAATGTGCGGCACCATCAGCCCGACAAAGCCGATGGAGCCGCTGATGGACACCAGCACGCCGGTCATCAGCGAGGCGATCAGGAACACCTTGAGCCGCACATTGCGCGCGTTCAGGCCCAGGGTCACGGCGGTCTGTTCGCCGGCCATCAGCGCGTTCAACGGGCGAGCCATCCCCAGCAGCAACACCAGCCCCAGCAACACCGTGGCGAAGGGAATGGCCAGTAGTTCCCAGCGCGCCAACCCGAGGCCGCCGAGCATCCAGAACATCACCGCCGAGGCCGCGCGATGGTCGCCCATGAACAGCAGCAAATTGGCCACCGCCATCATCACGAACGACACCGCCACCCCGCACAGCAGCAGGCGGTCACTCTCCAGCCGACCGTTGCGACTGGCCACCGCCAGCACCACGATCATGCTCAGCAACGCACCGATGAACGCGGCGATGGGCAGGGTCAGCAAGCCGATCACTTCACCCACATGCAGCACCACGATCACCGCACCGAGGGTGGCGCCGGAGGTCACGCCCAGCAGGTGCGGATCCGCCAGCGGGTTGCGCGTTACCGCCTGCAACACCGCACCGATCAACGCCAGCCCGGCGCCCACCAGGGCACCGAGCAACATGCGCGGCACGCGGATCAGCCACACGATATGTTCCTGCCCCACGCTCCAGTCCATCTCGCCAACGCCGAAGGCTTTATGCAGCAGGATCCGCCACACCACGTCCACCGGTACCCGCGCCGAGCCGAACCCCAGCGAGACCACGCACGAGATCAGCAACAACGCGCCGAGGGCACTCAGCAGCAGGGCATAGCGACGGGTGATCATTCGCCGTGGAACCCCTTGGCCAGGGTTTCAACCGCCAGCACGTTGTCGATGCCCGGCGTGGCTTGCACGTAGGGGATCACGATAAAGCGCTGGTTCTTGATCGCGTCCACCGATTGCAGCGCCGGGTTGTTCAGCAGGAACTGCTCTTTTTGCTCGGCGGTGATTTCGCTGTAGTCGACGATCACGATGACCTGCGGGTTGCGCTCCACCACGGTTTCCCAGTTGACCCGGGTCCAGCTGGCGTCCACGTCATCGAGAATGTTGCGCCCGCCGGCGGCGTCGATCAGCGCCTGGGGCATGCCCAGGCGGCCGGAGGTCATGGCGCGGTCTTCGCCGCTGTCGTAGAGGAACACGCGGGGCTTGTCGGCCGGCAGGTTTTCCTGCACTTGGGCGACCTGTGCCTGCATCTGTGCGATCAAGGCATTCGCGCGGTCCTGCACATCGAAGATCTTGCCCAGGTTGCGCAGGTCGTTATAGGTGTCTTCCAGGGTGGCCGCCGGGCGCTTCATCACGAAGGCACAGGACTCGGTCAGCTCGTAGACGTTGATGCCCAACGGTTGCAGGGTTTGCGGGGTGAGGTCGCCACCGACGCGCATGCCGTAGTCCCAGCCGGCGAAGAAGAAGTCGACGTTGGCGTTGAGCAGGGTTTCCACCGACGGGTATTTGCTCGCCAGTTCCGGCAGGCCGTCGAGGATCTGCGCCATTTCCGGGGTGACCGACTTCCAGCCGGTCACGCCGCTGTAGCCGGCCATGTGCGACTTGAGGCCCAGGGCGAGCATCATCTGGGTCATGTTGATGTCGTGGCTGACCGCGTGTTTTGGTGCCTCGGCGAAGGTCACTTCGCGGTTGCAGCTCTGGATTTTCAGCGGGTAATGGGTCGCTTCGGCGAACGCCTGGGAAGTGCCGAGCAGCAACGCGAGAGACAGCAGGGAGCGCAGGATCATGGTTGGGTTATCCAGGTGATTCGGGGGTAGCCGGACAAGGGGTGAGTGTCGATCAATGCTTCAACGCCGAACACTTCGCGCAGCAATTCGGCGGTCAGCACTTCGTGAGGTGTGCCGCTGGCGACGATGCGCCCGTGGTTGATCACATACAGCCGATCGCAGAACGCGGCAGCCAGGTTCAGGTCGTGAATGCTGGCCAGGGTGCCGATGTTCAGGCGCTTGACCAGTTGCAGCAATTGCAGCTGGTAGCGCGGGTCGAGGTGGTTGGTCGGTTCGTCGAGGATCAGCAGTTGCGGTTGCTGGGCCAGGGCGCGGGCGAGGATCACCCGCTGTTTTTCTCCGCCCGAGAGGGTGGCGAAGGCGTGGTCTTCAAAGCCCAGCAGGCCGACGTTATCGAGGGCCTGGCGGATCAGGTTCTGGTCTTCAAGCGTATCGCTGTCGAACAGGCCCTTGTGCGGTGTGCGGCCCATGGCGACCACTTCATCCACCCGCAGGCCGAAGGCGTCGGGAAACTCCTGGAGCACCACGGCAATGCGTTGCGCGCACCACTTCGAGGATTGCTTCCAGACGTTCTGGTGTTCCAGCAGCACCTCACCGTCAGCCGGTTTGCTGAACCGATAGGCGCAGCGCAGCAGGCTGGTCTTGCCGCTGCCGTTGGGGCCGATCAGCCCGACGAACTCACCGGCGTTCACGTGCAGGCTGGCGTCACGCAGTTGGAACTGGTGATGACAGTGCTCGTGGCCTGGTGGGGTCCAGGCGAGGGCGGTGAGGTTGAGTGAGGTCATCTTTACTCTCAGGTCCAACACAGGACAAATGTGGGAGCGGGCTTGCTCGCGAAAGCGGTGGATCAGTAACAGATACAGTGCCTGACACACCGCATTCGCGAGCAAGCCCGCTCCCACATTTGGACAGTGTTGCGTTCAGTTAGAAGGTGTAGTCCGCCGTCACGAAGAACGAGCGCGGCTCGCCCAGGATCCATTGCTGGCCGTCGTTGTATTGGCTGACGGCGTAAGTGCGGTCGAACAGGTTATTCAATTGCAGGCCCAATGTCGTGTTGCGCATGGCTTTCCATGAAACGCTGGCGTCGACCACGGTGTAGCTCGGCACTTCGCTGGTGTTGGCGGTGTTGGCGAAACGCGAGTCTACATAACGCACACCCGCACCGGCACGCACGTCGTCAGTGATGGCCTTGCTCAGCCACAGGTTGGCGGTGCGGCGCGGCACGTCGGTGGGGCGGTTACCGTCGCGGGACACGGACTGGCCGTTGACCACTTCGGAGAAGTCGTCGTACTGCGCCCGCACGATCGCAGCGTTGGCTTGCAGTTGCCAGGCATTGGGCAGTTGCAGGTCGAGGCTGGCTTCCAGGCCGTTGGAGGATTGCTGGCCGACTTGTTCCTTGAGGGTGGTGCCTGGAACGCTCACCAACAGTTTCTTTTTGACGATGTGGTAGGCCGCCAGGGTCCATTCACCACGGGAATCCCAGAACGCCTGCTTGAGGCCGATCTCGGTTTGCTTGGCGGTGGACAGGCCGAACTGCTGCTGGCTCGGGCTTAGGGTGATCAGGCTGCCAACGCCGTCAGTGCTGGTGGCGTATTGGCCGTAGACCGAGGTGTCCGGGGTGATCGCGTAGACCAGGCCGGCTTTCCAGTTGTTGCCGGTAAAGGTCTTGTTGGAGTCGCTGCCATCCACCAGGGAGTCACTGTCGATGTGCAGGTAATCGCGGCGCACGCCGGTGATCAGCGACAGTTTATCGGTCAGTTGCAGGCGGTTTTCGGCGAACGCAGCCAGCTGTTTGGTGGTGCTGACGGACTGCGGAATGAAGGGGCTGGCGCTTTCAAACGGCTGCGGTACCGGGTGGTTGATGTCCACCGGTTGGCCGGCGTTCGTCAGGTCATCGAACGGCGAGTTGCTGGCCAGGCGGAAGCGAATGCGGTTGTACTCCACCCCCGTCACCGTCTGGCTGTCGAGGCCGAACAGCGTGTGCTTGAAAGTGAAGGTCTGGCGGTCGCCCACCTGTTCCTGGTTGTGCTTGATGCCCAGGTAGCTCTGGCGCACCAGGCCGCCGTCGACGTAGTTGTAGCTCTCGGCGTTCTGCCAGCGCCGCTGGTTTTTCAGGTAGGACAGTTCGTTGGTGGCGGTGACGTTGTCGTTGATCTGCCACTCGCTGGTCAGGCGCGTCCACTGGTCGTTGTAGTGCTGGATATCGTTGCTGACGTTGTAGTTCTTGTCCCGCAGGCCCTTGTGCAACTGGCCGTTGATCAGCGGTGTGCCGTAGTCGTTTTGCGGGGTCTGGTCGCCGTAGTCGGAGGCCAGGGTGAAGCTCAGGTTGTCCGTCGCCTGCCAGCGCAGGGCACCGCTGACGAAGTCGCTGCCGGACTCGCCGCGGTCGATGAAACCGTTGCTGCGCAGGCGGTTGATGTTCAGGCGATAGCTCAGGGTGTCGGTCAGCGAGCCGCCGCTGTCGAGGGCTTGCTGCTGGCGGTCATAGGAGCCGTAGCCCAGGCGGATATGGTTTTCGATCTCGCCCTCGAAGGGTTTCTTCGCGATGGTGTTGATCACCGCGCCGGTGGCGCCCTGGCCGTACATCACCGAGGCCGGGCCGCGCAGTACGTCCACCCGCTCAACGGACCAGGTGTCCACCGGGAAGGTGGAAGTGCCCGCGCCATCGAACATGCGCGCGCCGTCGTACAACTGCAGCACCGAGCTCTGGCCGGTGAACCCGCGTGCCGACAACGAGGTACCACCGTCGCCCGGCGTGCCGGTGCGGCTGATGCCGGTGGCCCGGGAAATCGCGTCCTGCACCGTGGCATCGCCCCGGGCGCGAATCTGCTCGCCGGTCTGGCTTTCAACGCTGCCCGGGGTTTGCAGGGCCGTGAGGTTCAGGCGTGAACCTGCGGTGGTCGGGGTTTGCAGGTCGACGCGCTCGTCGTCGACGGCGGGGGCTGAGACGGCACTGGCGGGAAGCGTCAGGGCCTGGGCAGTGTTTTGCAGGGCGAGCAGGCACAGGCCGGACGCAAGGTACTTGTTCATCGGACGATAAATCGCTTCTTCGAGACGGTACTCGCCGCAGGGCGCGGCGAGTGGGAGAACACATTAAGTGTTACAACATAACACTTTGTGCAGCGTGGGCGAAAGCCCGCGTAAGACTACATAACGCCTCTAGGTAGGGCATCTCGTCTGTTTCATGCTGAACCTGAGGCAGATTCACGTTGGCCAAACCACCGTGAAAGCACCAGGCGATCCAGTGCCCAGACCACGATCAGCGAGGCGCCCACCAGCGGAAAGACAATCGCCAGCCCGAGCATGATCACCATCGCGGTTTTCCATTTCGGCAGGTCATGGCGCAACGGTGGAACCCCCAGGCTGCCCTGTGGCCGACGCTTCCACCAGATCACCACACCGCTGACGGCGCTGAGCAGGATCATCAGGCAAATCAGCAGCACGATGATCTGATTGACCACGCCAAACATCTTGCCTTCGTGCAGCATCACGCCCGATTCGGTAACCCGCGCCACGCTGTTGTAGTGCTCCCAGCGCACATCGGCCAGGACCTTGCCGGAGTATTGGTCCACATGCAGGGTGGCGTCATTGCGCGGGTCGTTGGCGAACACCGCGAGGGTGAACACGCCTTCGGCAGTGGTGGGGAAGGTGATGCTGTAGCCGGGCTCGACCTTGCGTGAGTTGGCGAGGTCGACCACCTGTTGCAGGCGGATACTCGGGGCTGCCGGGCCCTGGCTCATGCCGGCGTGGTTCATGTGCTCGGCATGCTCGCCAGACATCGGCATCGGCGTGTTTTCCATGGCCCACGGCACGGTCTGTTGGCTCGCCGTGTTGAGGCTGCGCGCCTGCAGGTCGGACTGCGGCACGTTGTTCCACATGGCCGCCGGGAATTTATTCCACAGCTCGGCGTATTGCTTGCCCCAGAAGCCGGTCCAGGTCATGCCGCTGAGCAGCATCACCAGCAGGAACGCCGCGCCCCAGAAACCGGCAACCGCGTGCAAATCGCGCCAGAACAAGCGGCCGCGACTGCCCAGCCGCGGCCACAGAATGCCCGCCGCCGACTTGCCTCGCGGCCACCACAGATACACGCCCGAAATCACCAGCATCACGCCCCAGCCGGCGGCCAGTTCCACCAGGCGATCGCCGACGGTGCCGATCATCAACTCACCATGCAGCGCACGGGCGATGGCTTGCAGGTTGTACTTGGCGTCCTGTTCGCCGAGCACGGTGCCGCGATACGGGTCGACGAATACCGTCACTTCGCGCCCGTCGTTGTGCATCACGAATTGCGCGCTGCTGGTGGCGTCGGCAGGTGGCAGGTACTTGCTGATCTTGCCTTGTGGATAGGCAGCCTGGGCACGTTGCAGTTGCTCGTCGGCACTCAGCGCGTGTTCGGCGCTTTGCACGGTCAGCAGGTTGCCGTACATCAGCGGGTCGAGTTGGGGTTTGAACAGGTAGATGATGCCGGTCAGGGCCAGCAGCACCATGAACGGCGCGACAAACAGCCCGGCGTAGAAATGCCAGCGCCAGGCCAGGTTGTAGAAGGAAATCTTCGGTGGGTTCATCAGGGTGCTCCGCAAAGGCTTGGATTTTTTGTGTTATCGAGGACGCCATCGCGGGCAAGCCCGCTCCCACAGGGAATGCATTGCAACTGTGGGAGCGGGCTTGCCTGTGATGCGCTTAGAAACTCATGTCCACCTTGGTCCAGAGCGTGCGCCCCGGTTCCTTGATGGCTTGCGGGTCATTGGCCGGGTAGCCGAACCCGGCGTTGCCGGCCAGGTTCAAGTGCTCGGCGTACGCCTTGCCAAACAGGTTGTCGACGCCCGTGCTGACCTTGAAATTCTTGTTGATGCGATACGCCGCGTTCAGCGAGAACACGCCAAACCCCGAGCTTTTGTCGAAGTCCTTGCCCACCACGTTGCCCTTGTTCTGGTCGATGCGGTTTTGCGCCGCGACCACCCGCCACAAGGCGCCGGCGCTCCAGTCGTCCTGGCTGTAGGTGAGCCCGAAGCGCGCATCCAGCGGTGGGATCTGCGGCAGCGGTTTGCCGTCGCTGGTGTTCTTGCCCCAGGCGTAGGCGAAGGTGGCATCGGCCTTCCAGTTGGCGGTCAGCTTGTAGGCTGCGCCCAATTCACCGCCCATGATTCGCGCGTCCACATTGCGCGCCTGGGAGGTGGTGCCCATCATTCCCGGCTGGTAGTCGAACAGGATGAAATCACGCACCTGGCCGACGTAGCCCGAGGCCCAGGCGTCGAGATCGGCGGATTTGTATTGCAGGCCAAAATCCAGCTGGGTGGTTTTTTCAGGCTTCACACCGTCGAAGGCATTCACGGAACCGACCGACCCGGTGTCGGGAGAAAACAGCTCCCAGTAATCAGGGAAACGCTCCGAATGCCCAAGCCCTGCGTACAGGGTGGCAGGGCTGTCCGCCAGATCGTGCTCGTAGCGCACAAAGCCGGACGGCAGCGTATCGGCGCGGGTTTTACCGGCGGTGGGGTTGGGGCTGCTCATCATCCCGGAGCTGATGGTTTGCCGGAAATCCTTGGCTGAGGCGCGGTCGACGCGGGCGCCGGTGATCAGCCGGTCGCGGTCGGCGGCGTACCAGGTCAGTTCGCCGAACACCCCGTAGTTGTGGAAGTTGGCGTCCTTGCTGCGGGGCAGGTCCTTGTAGGTGTCGACGCCCATGGCGCTGCGTTCGCGGTGTTCGTTGGTTTGTGCATCAATGCCGCTGATCAACTGCACATCGGCCCAGCGCCAGGTGGCCTTGATGCGGGCGCCGAGGGTGCGGCGGTCGACGTTGGCTGCCATGGGACCGGCCATCATCCCGGTGCCCGACGGGACGCGCAGGGTGTAGTTGTCCATCACGTGGTCGGCGTAGTTGTAGTAGACCTGCGCTTCGACCTTATCCAGCACCTCGCCGATGTTCGATTTCTCGAAGCGCAATCCGAGGCTCTCGCGCAAAAACTGCGAACCGTCCATGCCACGCCCGGCGTAGCGGGCTTCGCCATCGCCACGGCCGGCGGTGAGTTCCAGCAGGGTGTCGGCGTCCGGGGTCCAGCCCACGGCCACGTCGCCGTTCCACTTGTCGTAGCGCGAGGCGACGGTGTCGTTGTTGCCGTCCTTGTAGTCATCGGCGTGGGCCTGGTTGCCGATCACCCGCACATAACCCAGCGGCCCGCCGGCTGCTGCGTCGACGACTTTGTCGAAACGCCCGTTGGAGCCCGCCAGGATGCTGGCGTTGACCCGCGTGCCCAGCTCGCCGAATTGCTCGGGCTCGCGCTCGAACAGGACCGTGCCGGCTGAAGCGCCCGGGCCCCAGAGCACGGTTTGCGGGCCTTTGATCACGGTGAGCTTGTCGTAGGTTTCCGGTGAAATATAGGAGGTGGGCGCATCCATCCGGCCGGGGCAGGCGCCGAGCATCATGCTGCCGTTGGTGAGGATGTTCAGGCGTGAGCCGAACATGCCCCGCAGCACCGGGTCGCCGTTGGTGCCGCCGTTGCGCACCAGGGCGAAGCCGGGGATGGTCTTGAGGTAGTCGCCGCCATCGCTGGCGGGCACTGGTTGGCGCGGGTCTTTCGGGTTGGTGACGACGGTCAGTGGTGAGCTGGGGGCAATGGCGGTGATCACCGTCGGGCTCAGTTCATTGTGGTCGGCATGTTCGTCGGCGTGGGCCTGTGGAACCAGCAGCGCGCCACACAGAACGGCGAACACGGGAGTACATCCCAAACGGGTGTCAGCAGAAAACCTGGACATGAAAAATTCCATCATTCATTCGTAAACAACACGGCCAGCAGCCTGCGGCTGTCTGTCTAAAGTCGGCCGGGGTGAAGTAACGGTGTGAAGTGCTTACGCGATGATGGGCGGGGCGCGGCTGCGGGCGCCGGGGAACACGGTTTGCCGGGCATGGCCCAGG
>NZ_JACARS010000106.1:0-4767 GCF_013386485.1 Pseudomonas sp. P7758
GGAGCAAGCTCCCTCGCCACTGGGATCATCGTCTGCGGGTTAGAACCGCAGTGTGGCCCCCGTCGTGAGCCATTGATGCTGATCCCCGATCAAACTGCGTCCTACCACCAGGTCCACGTCCACATTCTTGCCGATATGCATCCTCGGCCCGGCTTGCCACGCCTGGTCGCCGCCTTGCTGGCCGTAGCGTTCGGCGATCAGTGTCAGTGAGTCCATCAGGCTGTATTCAAACCCGGTGCCCCAGGTCGGCCGATGGGTCTGGTCGCCGTCGTTATAAGCGTGGCTCCAGCCGGCGTTGAAGTTAAGCCGCAGGGCCTCCATGGGCTGCCAGGTAAACGGCACATTCAAGTCCGCGCCATCAAACGAGTGCCGGCGGTTCAGCGCGTAATGCACGCCGGCAGACGCGGCCAGTTCCAGGCCCAGGTCTTCCCGGGCCCACAACTGCGCCTTGAGCTGCGGATTCACTTGGGTTTCGCCGTCGCCATCATGGTTGGCCCGGGACACGGCGGCAGTCCACTGCAACCACGCAATGGCAGCGGAAGTGCAGGCCGGCGCCAGGGTTTCACTGTGGGTTGAGCCAGCGTGCCGGTTGGCGGTGAACCAGGCGTCGACATTGCATTCGCCCGGGGCGTTGATTGCGCCGTCGTCGACCACGTAGGAGCCGCCTGCCGCATGGGCATTCGACATCAGGCTGAGCACCAGCACGATGCCCGCGGTCACGCCGACGAAAATCAGGTTGCGCCGCACTGCCCGAAGCTTGGAGGCGGGCAGGGGATGGAAGGTAACGTGGGTGGTGCGGTTGCGGTATTTGGCGAAACCGTCAGGGGTGTGTTTCTTGTACATGGTGAACCTCGATCAACAGCCGGTGGCGCGCCCCGACCGGACTTGGCAGGGACGCGCCGTGTTTCAAATAGAAAAAAGTGTGCAACGGGGTACCGCTACAACGGGGTTCTTCGTTCATGCCTGGATACTCCAATAAGGGTTGATTCAGCTGTCTACAGTCAGCACATGGATGCCACTGGCCCTGGCCTGGCTCACCAGTTCCGAGGTGTCGTCGCCACCGGGCAACGCGATGATCACGTCGGGCCGGCTGTCGGTGAGCATGAACTGGTTGCGATGGCGTTCGGCCTGCTTGCCATGGCGTTGCCAGTTGGGTGGGTAACGCACCACATCCACTCCGGTTTCCCGGGCCCAGTCTTCCACGTCGCTGCCCAGGAACTGGCTGCCACCGTGGATCAATACCTGCACCGGGCGCAGGCGGTGGTAGGCGTCCAGCACCTGGCGAGACATTTTTGTATCGGCGTAATGACGACCTGCACAGATCAAGATGCGCATGGTGATCTTTCCTTGTAGTGCGTATTGCCATTTATCGACGCGGGCGCAGCAAGCGGATGCACGTACTGTTTAAGGTGCTGGAAAACCCCAGCATGAAGCGCATTTCCACGGCGCTGAGCACGTTGCGCGCGTACAGCCGTACGCCCAGCACCATCACCGCCTTGGCCGCCTGGGCGAGGCCGTACACCAGCAGCGCGCGAGCAGCGTTGTCGAGGTAGCTCATAAGTGTGTTCATTGTCTGTCTCCGCGTGCACTGGCTATCTACCGATAGCCAGCGCTTTCAGGGGCGGTTGATCAGTACCACTGCTTGAAGCGGCGGATGTAGAGGGTTTTCATCAGTTGTGCCACGCAGCAGTAGGCGACCAGGGTGCCCACCAGCCATGGGAAGTACGCCAGTGGCAGCGGCTCCAGGCCAACCATCGCGCCCAGCGGCGAGAACGGTACGTAGATGCCCAGCCCGATCACGATGCAGGTCATCATCATCACCGGCCATGCGGCGTTGCTCTGGAAAAACGGGATCTTGCGGGTGCGCAGCATGTGCACCACCAGGGTTTGCGAGAGCAGCCCCTCGATGAACCAGCCAGACTGGAACAGGGTCTGCATTTCCACGCTGTTGGCCGAGAACACGTACCACATCAGGGCAAAGGTGGTCATGTCGAAGATCGACGAGGTCGGCCCGATCCAGATCATGAAGCGGCCAATGTTTTTCGCGTCCCACTTGCGTGGCTTGGCCAGGTATTCCTTGTCCATCTTGTCCCACGGCAAGGCCAGCTGGGAGATGTCGTACATCAGGTTTTGCAGCAGCAGGTGGATCGACAGCATTGGCAGGAACGGGATGAACGCACTGGCCACCAGCACCGAGAACACGTTGCCGAAGTTGGAACTGGCGGTCATGTTCAGGTACTTCATGATATTGCCGAAGGTCTCGCGGCCTTTCAGCACACCTTCTTCCAGCACCATCAGGCTCTTTTCCAGCAGGATGATGTCGGCGGATTCCTTGGCAATGTCCGTCGCGCTGTCCACCGAGATGCCCACGTCGGCATCCCGCAAGGCCGGAGCGTCGTTGATGCCGTCGCCGAGGAAGCCCACGGTGTGGCCGTTGGACTGCAAGGTCTTGAGCACCCGCGACTTCTGCAGCGGCGTCAGCTTGGCGAACACCGTGCGCTCCTCGACCCGCAGCTTGAGGGTGGCGTCGTCCATCGCTTCGATTTCCGTCCCCAGCAACGGTACGCCTGGCTCCAGGCCGACCTGGCGGCAGATCTTGCTGGTGACGATGGCGTTGTCGCCGGTGAGCACTTTGACCGCCACGCCAATTTCGCGCAGGGCAGCGATCGCCGGGCCAGCGGTTTCCTTTGGTGGATCAAGGAAGGTCAGGAAACCACGGATCACCAGGTTGCGCTCATCGGCCGTGGTGTACTGCTTGCGGGCGAGTGCCTGGGGAATGTTGCGGGTGGCCAGCACCAGCACCCGGAAGCCGTCTTCGTTGTAGTCCTGGGCAATCGCCAGCAACTCGTTGCGACGCCGATCATCCAGCTCGACGGCCACGTCGCCTTCCATCACGTGGGTGGAAATGCTCAGCATCTCCTCGACCGCACCCTTGCACACCAGCAGGTGATCGTTTTGCGCGTCCTTGACCACGATCGACAGGCGACGGCGAATAAAGTCGAACGGCAACTCATCCACCTTGCTATAGGCAAACGGCACCTGGAACTTCGGATTCTGCTCGGAGAACTGTACGACCGCCTGGTCCATCAGGTTCTTCATGCCGCTCTGGTGATGGCTGTTGAGCCAGGCGAGGGTCAGCACTGAATCATCACGGTTGCCAAAGGCGTTGACGTGGTGCTCGAGGATGATCTTGTCCTGGGTCAGGGTGCCGGTCTTGTCGGTGCACAGCACGTCCATCGAACCGAAGTTCTGGATCGCGTTGAGGCGCTTGACCACCACCTTGCGCTTGGCCATGGCGGTTGCACCCTTGGCCAGGTTGGCGCTGACGATCATCGGCAGCATTTCCGGGGTGAGGCCTACCGCCACTGCCAGGGCGAACAGCAACGCGTCGCTCCAGTCACCCTTGGAGAAGCCGTTGAGGAAGAACACGATCGGTGTCATTACCAGCATGAAGCGGATCAACAGCCAGCTGACGCTGTTCACCCCGCGGTCAAATGCGGTTTGCACTCGGGAGCCGACAATCGCCTTGGCCAGCGAGCCAAAGTAGGTGCGCGGGCCGGTGGCAACCACCACGGCTTTCGCCCGGCCGCTGACCACGTTGGTGCCCATGAAACAGATGTTCGGCAGGTCCAGCAGGTTGCCCTGGTCGGCCGCCGTGGACGTGGCGGATTTTTGCGTCACATCCCCGAGGGTGTCGTACTTCTCTACCGGCAAGGCTTCGCCGGTCAGCACGGCCTGGCTGATGAACAGGTCACGGGACTCGATCAGGCGGATGTCGGCCGGGATCATGTCGCCGGCAGACAGTTGCACGATATCGCCGGCCACCAGGTCGCGCATCGGCACTTCCCGCAGGGTCGGCTTGGAGCCCACTTGCTCGCGACGCAACACCGTGGCGGTGGTGCGCACCATGGCCTTCAAGGCTTCGGCGGACTTGGCCGAACGATGCTCCTGCCAGAAGCGCAGCAGGCTGCTGAGCATGACCATGGTCATGATAATGATGACCTTGGTCAGGTCGGCTTCTTCACCGGCCTGCAGTGGCAGCCAGTAGTCAGTGAAGAAACTGATGGCGCCGAGGGTCAGCAGCACATAGATGAACGGGTTGTTCAGGGCCTGGAGGAATTGCACGATGGCGTGAGGCGGCTTGTCGTGGGCCACCTCGTTGTAGCCTTCACGTTGCAGGCGAGCAGAGGCATCCAGTTCGGTCAGGCCATCCTTGGTTGCCCGGACATTGGCGAGGGTTGCCGAGAGGCCGTTCTGGGCTTCGCGGGCGGCACGCATCGACAGCTTGGTGTCGGTATCCGTGCCGTTTTTCTTGTGCAGTTTCGGGTTTTTTACTGCGCTCATTGTGTGTACTCCTGTCGCCAATTTTTCGACAAAACATACCCGGTACTTACCTGATGACAGGCGAGCGAAAGCATGCCGAGTCGCTGACTTCGCGATCGGTTTAAATAAAGTGTTGGGTAACTTTCTACAGGCCCGCTAACAGCGCGTTAGTTAACTAACGCGCAGCGGGCTACTACTGGCTTCGTCCATAGAGAACTCCAGCTAATCAAGTAACGGATAATCAGGAAGTTGCTGTTTCCAGCTGGCTTAAGCCGCGCGAGCGTCCACGTAGAAGCTCAGCATCAGGCTCGCTTGCGCGACCAGGCTGGAAACGTCCCGTCTCTGTGGGTCTTGAGGGTCGGCGTGATCCCATTGCTGGACCAGGTGGCCGGTGGTGGGGCAGATACGCCAGTGTGCCCGGGGAGTCGGGCACACTGGCGTATC
>NZ_JACARS010000107.1:0-34884 GCF_013386485.1 Pseudomonas sp. P7758
CACCAAAATGTAGCGGCCTCTCACCATTTTGACGCACTTGACAGGTTCCCAATATGAGCAACATTTCCTATTGCAAATCAGACGCTTGAGACATGCCTCTTGACGGGGCCGGTAAATAAAAATAATTGTGTTGCACCAGATTGAGTCCTGAGGGTTCGGACAACTTCTGCGTTAGTTGGCCTGAGTAACGCTGAAAGTAACGAGGGGCTCTTCGGTCGAGACAATAAAGCTGATAAACATCAGCAAGTTATACAAGCGGTGCGGGCAGGTTGACGGTTTACGGCACGGTTATTGAGTGCGGTGGCGGTTGGCCGGGTCCCGGATGTCATGTTGTCAACGAGGTACTCCGGCCATCCCGTGCACGTCACGGGGTGAGCAAAAATAATTCGAAAAAACCGTGGAGCGGCCATGCAACAGAACAGATCGCAAGTCATTGAGCGCAACGGCCTGTACGAACTCGACGCCGGCCCCGACGTCCTCGACAGCCCCCGCTACAACCACGACATGGCACCGACCAAGGTGCGCGAACGCACCTGGAACAAGTGGCATATCACCGCGCTGTGGATCGGCATGTCGGTGTGTGTGCCGACCTACACCCTGGGCGGCGTGCTCACCGCGTACTTCGGGTTGTCGGTGGGCGAGGCGCTGATGGCGATCCTGCTGGCCAATATCGTGGTGCTGATCCCGCTGACCCTCAACGCCTTCCCCGGTACCAAGTACGGCATCCCGTTTCCGGTGTTGCTGCGCTCGTCCTTCGGCGTGCTCGGCTCCAACGTGCCGTGCCTGATCCGCGCGTTGGTGGCGTGTGGCTGGTTCGGTATCCAGACGATGTTTGGCGGCCTGGCGATCCACCTGTTCCTGGGGTCGATTTTCGAGGGTTGGAAATCCCTTGGCGGCACCGGTGAAGTGATCGGCTTCATGATCTTCTGGACCCTGAACCTGTGGGTGGTATTGCGTGGCGCCGAGTCGATCAAATGGCTGGAAACCCTGTCGGCACCGCTGCTGGTGGCGGTGGGTATCGGGCTGCTGGTGTGGGCGCTGCCGAATGTGTCGCTGACCGAGCTGATGGCGATCCCGCCCAAACGTCCCGAAGGCGCCAGCCTCACCGGCTACTTCATGGCGGGCCTGACGGCGATGGTGGGTTTCTGGGCCACCTTGTCGTTGAACATTCCCGACTTCAGCCGCTACGCCAAAAGCCAGAAAGACCAGATCCTCGGGCAGATTTTCGGCCTGCCGCTGACCATGTTCCTGTTCGCCGCCCTCGGCGTGATCATGACCGCCGCCTCGGTAAAACTGGTGGGCGTCAGCGTCTCCGATCCGGTGACCCTGATCGGCCATATCCAGAGCCCGGTGTGGGTAGCCGTGGCCATGGCGCTGATCATCATCGCCACCTTGTCCACCAACACCGCGGCGAACATCGTCTCGCCCACCAACGACTTCCAGAACATTGCCCCCAAGCTGATCAACCGCACCGCGGCGGTGGTGCTCACCGGCCTGGTGGGCCTGGCGCTGATGGCCCACGAACTGCTGAAAAAGCTCGGGCTGATCATTTCCGACGTGAGCCTGGAAACCGTCTATTCCAACTGGTTGCTGGGTTACTCAAGCCTCTTGGGGCCGATCGCCGGGATCATGGTGGTGGACTATTTCATCATCAAGAAACAGCAACTGGACCTCGCCGGTTTGTATCGCGATGACGTGTACCCGGCGTGGAACTGGCATGGCTTCCTGGCGTTTGGCGTGCCGGTGGTGTTGACGTTGCTGTCCCTGGGCAGCGACGCGTTCAGCTGGTTCTACAGCTATGGCTGGTTCACCGGCTCGGCGCTCGGTGGCCTGTTGTATTACGCCCTCTGCATGAAACGCGGGGCTCGTGTGGTCGCGGTGAAAACACCGCTTTAATCGATGTGGAATGCAATCAAATGTGGGAGCGGGCTTGCTCGCGAATACGGTGTGCCAGTCGCCAGATGTGTTAGCTGAATCACCGCCTTCGCGAGCAAGCCCGCTCCCACATTTTTGATCGCAGTCCTCCAGTGAGAGTCTGGTCAAATTCATAAGAACTACTGCCTGAGGAGATCCCCATGAACGCTGCCATAGACGTTCTGCAATCCACCCATCAGCACATCAACCGCGATCGTCTGTGGCTGTCCCTGATGGAACTCGCCAAGCTCGGCGCCACCCCCAAGGGCGGCGTCTGCCGCCTGGCCCTGACCGACCTCGATCGCCAGGCCCGCGACCTGTTTGTGAAGTGGTGCGAGGAAGCGGGCTGTACCGTGACCATCGATGGCGTCGGTAATATCTTCGCCCGCCGGCCCGGGCGCAATCCCCAGTTGCCGCCGGTGATGACCGGCAGCCATATCGACACCCAGCCCACCGGCGGCAAGTTTGATGGCTGTTTTGGTGTGCTGGCGGGCGTTGAGGTATTGCGCACCCTCAATGACCTGAAGGTGGAAACCGAAGCGCCGCTGGAAGTGGTGGTGTGGACCAACGAAGAAGGCTCGCGCTTTCCTCCATGCATGATGGGCTCCGGGGTGTTTGCCGAGAAATTCACCCTGGTCGACACGCTGGCCAAGACGGATGCCGATGGCGTGACCGTGGGCGATGCGCTGAATGCCATTGGGTATGCCGGATCACGCCCGGTGAGCGGGCACAAGGTGGGCGCATATTTCGAAGCACATATCGAGCAAGGTCCGATTCTTGAGGATGAAAAGAAAACTATCGGTGTGGTGCTGGGCGCCCTTGGCCAGAAATGGTTCGACCTGAAACTGCGGGGTGTCGAGGCGCATGCCGGGCCGACCCCGATGCACCTGCGCAAGGATGCCCTGGTCGGTGCCGCGGCCGTGGTGGCTGCAGTTAACGCGGCGGCGTTGGGTCATCAGCCTCACGCCTGCGGCACCGTCGGTTGCCTGCAAGCGTATCCGGGCTCACGCAACGTCATTCCTGGCGAAGTGCGCATGACCCTGGACTTTCGCCATCTGGAACCGGCGCGGCTGGATTCGATGATTGCCCAGGTGCGCAAGGTGATCGACGAGACCTGCGCCAAGCACGGCCTCACATTCGAGATGACACCCACCGCTGACTTCCCGCCGCTGTACTTCGACAAAGGCTGCGTGGATGCCGTGCGTGATGCGGCCAATGGGTTGGGGTTGTCCAACATGGATATCGTGAGCGGGGCAGGGCATGACGCGATTTTCGTCGCGGAACTGGGGCCCGCGGGGATGATCTTTGTGCCGTGTGAAGGTGGCATCAGCCATAACGAAATCGAGAACGCGGCGCCGGATGATTTGGCGGCGGGGTGTGCGGTGTTGCTGAGGGCGATGGTGGCAGCTTCGGTGGCAATCGCCAGCGGTAAGTTGGCTGCCTGAGTACGTCCAGTCACTGCGATAAAATGTGGGAGCGGGCTTGCTCGCGAAGGCGGTGTGTCAGCCAGCATATCCGGTGCTGACCCACCGCATTCGCGAGCAAGCCCGCTCCCACAGTTGATCACTGTCGTTCTTGAGACAGGTATCAGGCGTCGGGCAACCAGCCGCCGCCCAGCGCCGTCACCAAACCCACACTCGCCTGCAACTGCCGCGTCTGCACCGCCTGCAACGTGCGCTGCGCCTGCAACGCCGCCGTCTGCGCCGTCACCACATCCAGGTAACTCACAGCCCCCGCCTGGTAACTGTTCATCGCCAGTGCCTGTGTGTGTTCGGCGGCATTCGCGGCAGCCTGTTCATCCATCGCCTCCTGCTGCAAGTCGCGCAGTTGCCCAAGGTTGTCTTCCACCTCACGCACGGCTCTTAACACCTGGCTGCGATAGTGCGCCGAAGCCTCTTCAAACTCCGCCTTGGCCTGGCGCTCATTGGCGCTCAGCCGGCCGCCATCAAAGATCGGCAGATTCACCAGCGGCCCCAGCGCCCAATACCGATTGGCGGCGGAGAACAAGTTGCCCACACCTTGGGTCTGCCCGCCAATCAAGCCGGTCAAACTGAAATCCGGGTACCACGCGGCCTTGGCCACGCCGATATTCGCGTTGGCCGCAAACACCCGCCGTTCCGCCGCCGCAATATCCGGCCGACGTTGCAGCAACTGGCTCGGCAACTGCTGTGGAATTCCCGGCAAGGCGATCAATTGCTGGCTCGGCGGCAGCTGGAATTCACTGGCGGATACGCCCACCAATTCACCAATCGCATGCTCGGTGAGATTGCGTTGACCGCGCACATCGTCAAGCTGCGCCTGTGCTTCAGCCAGCTGATTCTGCGCCCGGGTCAGGTCGAGCTCCGAGGCGATCTGCCCCTCGTACCGGCTGCGGGTCAGTTTCAGCGCCTGGCCAAAATCATCCAGCGAACTGCTGAGAATCCGGCTCTGGGCATCCAGTCCGTTGAGCTGCACGTACAGCGTCGCCAACTGATGCTGCAGGCTCAGGCGTGCCACCGCCAAATCATCCCCGGAGGCTTGGGCCTGTGCATCGCCAGCCGCCACCTGGTTGCGGATTTTGCCCCACAGATCCAGATCGAAGCTCAGCGCAAACCCCGCCGTGTTGCTGTTGTACACCGAAGGCTGGGTATCACCCCGCAGTGGCCGATTGTCCGATTGCCGCTGGCGCAACGGTTGCGCGCTGGCGGTTATTTGCGGGAACAGCCCGGCATGCAACTGGCTGGCATACGCCTGGGACGCATCGAAATGCGCCAGCGCCGCCGCCAGGTCCGGGTTGGCCTTGAGCAGTTGTTCCTGCAGGTCGTTCAGGTGCGGGTCCTGATACAGCTGCCACCACTTCGGCGCCAGTTGGTCGGACGGTTGCGCGCTGTGCCACGGGCCGTCGCTGGTCTGTTCGCGGTACTTGGCCGGCAGGTCGATGGTCGGCGCCTTGTAGGTGGGCGCCAGCGAGCAACCGTGCAGTGCCACCAATACCAGGGCCGCGAGGGGTTTAAGCCTTGGGCGCATGGGCACCTCCGGCATCGGCCATTTGCACGGCGTCGCCTTCGCGCAGTGCGTCGGGTGGGTTGTCGACTACGCGATCGGCGGGTTTCAGGCCCTGGTCAATCACCAGGCGCTCGCCGAGGTCGAGGCCGATGTGGATGTCTTGCAGGTGCACGTGGTTCTTGGCGTCCAGTACCGCGACCTGGGTGCCTTCGGCGCGGAAGATCAGGGCGCTGGCCGGGATGCTCACGCCATGGGTATCCGCCGGAATCGCCAGGGTGGCTTCGGCGTAGTCGCCGGGCAGCAACTTGCCGTCCGGGTTGTCGGCCACGAACTGTGCGAGCAGGGTGCCGGAGCGGCGGTCGATGGCGGTGGAGTCGCCCATCAGCTTCGCGCTGAAGTGTTCGCCGGGGTGCTCGGGTACCGTCAGTTGGGCGGCCAACCCGGGATGAATCACCGCAGCGTAGTTCTGCGGCACCGGCACGTAGAGGCGCAGTTGGTGGGTGTCGGCGATGTCGAACAGTTCCGGATCGCTGTCGCTGTCAGCCTTGATCAACTGGCCGATGTCGGTGTTGCGCGCGGTGATCACACCGGCGAATGGCGCGCGAATGGTCTTGTAGTCTTCCAGGGCCGAGAGCCGCGCATAGTCAGCCTCGGCGGCCTGGGCGTTGGCCTTGGCCGCCAGCGCGTTGGAGGTTTTTTCATCGGCCTCCTGGCGCGATACCGAATGGCTGTCCAGCAGGTTTTTCCAACGGGTGGCGGTGGTTTGCGCCAGGCGTGCGTTGGCCTGTTCCTGCACCATGCGCGCGTGGGTTTGCGCCACTTGCTGGTCGAGGTCGGGGCTGTCGATCTCGGCGAGAATCTGCCCGGCCTTGACCTGGCTGCCGATGTCGACTTTCCAGTCTTTCAGGTAACCGCTGACCCGCGCATGAATCGGTGCCTTGCTCCAGGCTTCCAGATGCGCGGGCAGGCGCAGGGTGTCGCCGGCCGCGTTCTGTTTGGGCTGGAACACCAGCACCTGCGGCACGGCGGCGGTTTCGGTCCAGGCGGTGACGGATTTTTCATGCATCGTACGGGCGTGCAGGCCGTTGGCGACCAACAGGGCAGCCAGTGTCAGGCCGCCGACACCCATGAGCATCAGACGCTTGCGCGAGGGTTTGTGATCAGACGACATGTGAAGTTTCTCCAGCAGCAGCGCGAGTAGGGTGACGACCGTGGACCAGGCTGAAGACCACGGGTACAAACAGCAAAGTGGCAGTGGTGGCGAGGATCAGGCCGCCGATCACGGCACGTCCCAGCGGCGCGTTTTGTTCTTCGGACAAGGCCAGCGGCAACATGCCGATGATCATCGCCAGGGCGGTCATGCAGACCGGGCGGAAACGGGTGTAGCCGGCTTCCAGTGCGGCCTTGAGTGCATCGCCATGTTCGGCCAGGCGCTCTCGGCAGAAGCTCACCACCAGGATCGAGTTGGCGGTGGCCACGCCCATACAGAGAATGGCCCCCGTGAGTGCGGGCACCGACAATGACGTGCCGCTGAGGAACAGCATCCAGACGATTCCCGCGAGCGCTGCCGGCAGTGCGGTGATGATCACGAACGGGTCGGTCCAGGACTGGAAGTTGACCACGATCAGCAGGTAGATCAGCACCACCGCACCGAGCAGGCCGAAGCTCAAGCCGTTGAACGCTTCATGCAGCGCATCGATCTGCCCGTGCAGGCTGATGGTCGCGCCTTTGGGGCGCATCGGGGCCATGTCGTTCAGCACCTTTTGTACATCGCTGGCAACGCCGCCGAGGTCGCGGCCTTGCACGTTGGCGTACAGGTCCAGGGTCGGCTCGATGTTGTAGTGGGTCACCACCGCCGGGCTTTGTACCCGCGAGATGGTCGCCACGCCGCCGAGGATCTGCGATTGACCATCGGCACCGGTTACCGGCAACGCTTCCAGGGACGGCAGGCTGTCGAGGCGGTATTGCGGGGTGGCTGCCACGATCGAATACGACACGCCGTTGGCCGGGTTGAGCCAGAACGTTGGTGCGGTTTGCGAGCTGCCGGCCAGGGACGCAACCATGCTGTTGGTTACGTCACGCTCGGTGATGCCCAGGCCGTTGGCACGCATGCGGTCCACGTTGACTTGCAGTGACGGGTAGCCGGTGGACTGCTGGATGCGCAGGTCGGCAATGCCCGGTATGTGTTTCAGGCGACGTTCCAGTTCGATGGCGTAGGCGCGGTTTTCTTCATCGCTGCGCCCGGAGATTTTCACGTCCAGCGGGGCCGGCGAACCGAAGTTGAGGATCTGGCTGCTGATGTCTGCCGGGAGGAATGCGAACTGGCTGCCGGGGAAGCTATCGGGCAACGCTTCACGCAGTTTTTTCACGTAGTCGGCGGTGGGCGCATGGTCCTTTTTCAGGGTGACCTGGATATCGCCGTCCTGTGGGCCGATGGTGCCACTGCTGCTGTAGGCCATGTCGATGCCGCTCAGCGGGATGCCGATGTTGTCGACGATGGTGTCCAGTTCGTCGGCCGGAACGATCTCGCGAATCCGCGCTTCGATCCGGTCAAAGGCCGCCGCGCTCTCTTCGATGCGTGTGCCCAGCGGCAAGCGCACGTGCAGGGCCATGGCCCCGGCGTCGGTGGCTGGGAAGAAGTCCTGGCCCAGACTTGGCAGCAGCAGGAACGAGGCGAGGATGCACGCCAGGAAGCCGATGATGAAGCGCTTGCGGGCGCCGAGGGCCAGGGTCAGCAGGCCGTGATAAACGTCCCGCACGTTGGAGAAGTGACGCTCAAAACCCTGCTGGAAATTCAGCACCGATTGCAGCACCGCGTTGCGCTGCGGTTTGTGCTGGTCGCCCTCGTGATGGTTGATGAATTCATCTTCCGGGTGATGACCTTCACCTTGCTCCGGCACGTGCGGCTTGAGCAGGAACATCGCCAGGGTCGGCACCAGGGTTCGCGACAGAATGAACGAGCTGGCCATGGCGAAAATCACCGCCAATGCCATCGGGCGGAACAGGTAGCCGGCGATGCCTTGCAGCATGAACATCGGCACAAACACGATGCAGATACACAGCAGGGACACGAACGCCGGGCCGACGATTTGCTTGGCGCCGTCGAGGATCGCGTCCTTCACCGCCTTGCCTTGTTCCAGGTGCCAGTTGATGTTCTCGATGGTCACTGTGGCGTCGTCCACCAGGATCCCCACCGCCAACGCCAGCCCGCCGAGGGTCATGACGTTGAGGGTTTGCCCGGTGGCCGCCAGCAGGGCGATGGCCGACAGTACCGCGAGGGGAATCGACGCGGCGATGATGATGGTCGAGCGCCAGCTGCCGAGGAACAGCAGGATCATCGCACTGGTCAGCAAGGCGGCGATGATGCCTTCCTGGGCCACGCTGCCCACCGACTGTTTGACGAACACCGAGGCGTCGCCGAGCAGCGAGGTCTTCAGCGACGGCGGCAGGGTTTCATTGATGCGCGGCAGCATCTGGCGGATGCCGTCGATGATCGACAGGGTGGAGATGCTGCCGTTTTTCAGGGCCGGCATCAGCACCGCACGGTGGCCGTCGACGCGCACGATGTTGGTCTGCGGCGGCGAGCCGTCACGCACGTGGGCCACCTGGCCGATGGTGATGATCGCACCGTCGACTGTCTTGATCGGCAAGTCGTTGAGCTCATCAATCGCCTTCGGGCTGTTGTTGAGCAAAATCGTGTATTCGTTGGGGCCGAGTTTGGCGGTACCCACCGGGATAATCTGGTTCTGCAGGGCCAGGGCGTTGCCTACGTCCTGCGCCGAGAGGCCTTTGGCGGCCAGCGCCTGTGGGTCGAGGTCGAGGGTGATCTGGCGTTGCTTGCCGCCCATTGGCGTGGGCATGGCCAGGCCGGGCAGGGCGCTCAGGGGCAAGCGGATGTTGTTCTGCACCAGGTCGCGGATCTTCGCTTCCGACAAGCTGGGGCTGGAGAACGCCATCTGCAGAATCGGCACCGTAGAGGCGCTGTAGTTGAGGATCAGCGGCGGCGTAATGCCCGGTGGCATCTGCTTGAGCACGGTTTGTGACACCGCTGTTACCTGAGCGTTGGCGGTGCGGATATCCACGCCGGGCTGGAAGAAAATCTTCACGATGCCCATGCCGGGTAACGACTGCGATTCAATGTGCTCGATGTCGTTGACGGTGGTACTCAGGGAGCGTTCGTAGGTGTAGATCACGCGACCGGCCATGGCGTCCGGAGACAGGCCGTTGTACTGCCAAACCACCGCAACGACGGGGATGCCAATATCGGGAAATACGTCAGTGGGGGTACGCAAGGCCGCCATGGGCCCGATGATGCAGATGAAAATTGCCAGCACGATAAACGTGTAGGGCTTGAGCAGTGCGGTCTTTACCAGCCCGAGCATGCCGTAACCTCCAAAGGAGTTGGATTGCAAACGCTCGCAGTCTTGACGGACCCACCTAACACGCACCTTTCAGCCAGGTGAAGGAAGATTTAGTTAACGGCTGAAGATCCTTTCATATGTATTCATTTGTTCAACAATGGTGACAGTAACAAGCTGGATACCGATCGAACGGGAGCTGTTTCGCCTGTTCACTCTTTATCCATTTGGAGTTCTGCCATGTCTCTTAAACCCTTGTTGTTGATCCCGGCCTTGAGTGCGGTCCTGTTGTTGTCGGCGTGTGCCGGCCCGATGCCGAAGGCGGACCCGAGCGAAGCCTGGATCGGCTTGCAAGAGGAGGCACCCAACGACCTGATGGCCGAGCGGGTAGACGGTAAAAACATTAATGATGGCCGCTACTTCGAAGTGAAACCCGGCGCGCATCGCCTGGACGTCACCTTGTTTGAAGAAGAGGCGGGGGATGATAACCAGCAGGATTGTCGCGGGCATGTAACCTACGGCAACTTCAAGGCCGGCGAGCATTACACCCTGGTGGAATCCAGCCTGGGTACGACGGTGCGTGCCGAGTTGAAGGATAGCCACGGCAAGGAGTTGGCGCAGACCGAAGACTTCAGTTGCATGCCTGGCTAAGGCGTCAGGCGTGGTGCCCGGCGGGTTTGTGCAGCTTGCCGGGTGCTGCGGGTTTTACGTGTGGGTGATGGTGCCGGCGGGTCACGCGCATCACGCCCCACAGCATGGCGGCGGCGACGGCCAGCCAGCCACAGATCAAAAGCAGAATCGTTGTTGTCAGGCTCATAAGTGCCTCCTTTCGCCCGGTGCCGGGCACACACTGTCTTCTCAATGGACAGTCTAGCTATCCGCAGGTTGCCTGCTATTGACCAATGGTCGTGTGCGTCCAACTTGTTTGCTCTATCGCCGGCCTTTTACTGCGCTGCAAGGCTATACCCGCGCCCCGGAGCGTCCTATGATCAGGGCCCACGTCGACCGTTGATCAAGTGAGTGAAGAAGTTGCGGTTTCCCTCGAACATTAAAACCTCCTGGTGGGTCGCCGCCTGTTTCATGGGGCTGGCGGCCTGTTCCTCGCATCCAAAACCCACGAGCATCCCGGGCCTGCCGGAGAGTGTCGAGCTCAAGGGCGTGCCGGCGTTTCGCGGTGAGACTTACCTCGGTGGCCCAGCCGCTCTGGCCAGCATGCTGTCTCAACAAGGCATTGTGATTACACCGGGGCTATTGGATAAGCCACTGCATTTGCCGGGCGCTGAAGCGGACCTTGAACGCAACATGCAGGTGCTGGCCCGTGAATACGGGATGTTGGTGTACCCGCTGGAAGATCAGCTGCCGGCGCTGCTGGCACAGGTCGCGGCCGGGTACCCGGTGATGGCGCGTATCACCCAGGGCTCGACCTTCTGGGCCGGTCCGCGGTATGTCGTGGTGGTGGGTTACAACAAGCAGAAGAGCATGGTGCTGCTGCGTTCAGGCTTGGCGCGACGCATGCCGATGGATTTCAGTGCGTTTGAGTCGGCGTGGAAAGACGGCGGCAAGTGGGCGGTACTGATTCAGCGGCCCACCCAGTTGCCGGTCAAGGTCGACGCCCAGCGCTGGCAGCAGGCTGCCAGCGCCACAGCCCAGGCGGGCCAGGAACAGGCGGCGGCCCAAGCAGTCAAGGCACTGGCCAGTCAGGCCAAATAAAAAAACGGCGCTCAAGGGCGCCGTTTTTTATGTCGCTATTTACGGATCAGCGGGACTCGGTGACCTGAACATTCGCCCGTGGGCGGTTCTTCAGGTTCTTGTCAGCCTTGTAGCGCAAGGCGACGTCTGGCACCGAGCCGCTCTTGCCGGTTTCGACCCAGCTGCGGATGCGCCCGGCATCGGCAAAGTGGGTGAATTTGCCGAAGGCATCGAGGATCACCAGCGACACCGGGCGATTACCCATGCTGGTCACCAGCACCAGGCAATGGCCGGCCTGGTTGGTAAAGCCGGTCTTGGTCAGCTTGATGTCCCAGTTGGCGCGGTTGATCAGGTGGTCAGTGTTGGAGAAACCCAGGGTGTAGTTGGGTTTGCGGAACGAGACGGTCTTTTCCTTGGTGGTGCTCAACTGGCTGAGCATCGGGTACTTGCGTGCGGCGGCCAGCAGCTTGCTCAGGTCGCGGGCGGTGGACACGTTATGGATCGACAGGCCGGTTGGTTCCACGTAATGGGTACTGGTCATGCCCAGTGCCTTGGCCTTGGCGTTCATCGCTGCGATGAAGGCCGGGTAGCCGCCCGGGTAGTGGTGGGCCAGGCTGGCGGCGGCGCGGTTTTCCGAGGACATCAGGGCAATCAGCAACATTTCCTTGCGCGGCATCTCGCTGCCGATCTTGACCCGGGAGAACACGCCTTTCATCTCTGGCGTGTCCTTGATGTTGATGTCGATATATTCATCCATGTTCTGCTTGGCTTCCAGCACGATCAGGCCGGTCATCAGTTTGCTCACCGAGGCGATCGGCACGATGACATCCGGGTTGCTGGCATAGATGACTTTGTTGGTCTGCAGGTCTACCACCATCGCACTGCCGGAGGCGATGTGCAGGGTGGACATGTCGCGGGGAGCGGTGGTGGTTTCGCTTGCGCTCGCGAAGGTGCCTGTCAATGCAAAAAATAGGCTGACAATGGAAAGATGAATTTTCACGCGGATGAACTCGCTAAAAAAAGTAGGGATATACCGTTCTGCACGGACTTTCTGATAAATGCCGTTACATTTTAGGAGTATGGATCAGAAACTGTCGAATGTTCTTCTGAAAACAGATGAAACCCCTTAAAAACAAAGAAAAAACTACTTTTTTTCGGCCAATAAAAAGCCCTGCGATAAGGCAGGGCTCTTTCAGAACGGCTGGTTATTAGACGTGCAGGGTTTCGGCGGCGTACAGGGTGTTTTCCAGCAGGCAGGCACGGGTCATCGGGCCGACACCACCGGGTACCGGGGTGATCCAGCCGGCACGGGGCAGGGCGGTTTCATACACCACGTCGCCCACGAGCTTGCCATCGTCCTGGCGGTTGATGCCCACGTCGATGACGATGGCGCCTTCCTTGATCCACTCACCCTTGACCAGGCCCGGCTTGCCGGCGGCGACGACCACCAGGTCGGCGCGGCCAACGTGGCCGGCCAGGTCCTTGGTGAAGCGATGAGTCACGGTCACGGTGCAGCCGGCCAGCAGCAGTTCCATGGCCATCGGGCGACCGACGATGTTCGAGGCGCCGACGACGACGGCATCCAGGCCATACAGATCGACGCCGGTGCTTTCCAGCAGGGTCATGATGCCCTTCGGGGTGCACGGGCGCAGCAGCGGGATACGCTGGGCCAGGCGGCCGACGTTATAAGGGTGGAAACCGTCGACGTCCTTGTCCGGGCGGATGCGTTCGAGCAATTTCGACGCGTCCAGATGCTCGGGCAATGGCAGTTGCAGCAGGATGCCGTCGATGGCCGGATCGTCGTTGAGGCTGTCGATCAGGTCGGTGAGGGCCTGTTGGGTGGTGTCTTCAGCCAAGTCGTAGGCTTTGGAAATAAAGCCGACCTCTTCACAGTCTTTACGCTTGTGCGAGACATAAACCTGAGAGGCAGGATCGCTGCCGACCAGGATCACCGCGAGGCCCGGCGTGCGCAGGCCTTGTTGGCTGCGCTCGGCGACTCGTTTGGCGATCTGCTGGCGCAGGCTGGCGGCGATTGATTTGCCGTCGATAAGTTGTGCAGTCATTACGCGTGATTAACCATCGAGAGGGGGAAGAAAAGTGCGCGCATTCTCGCATGCCATGGCGTGAGGGCAAAGGCGCTTGGTCTGCAAATTCCCCTAACCCCTTAAATAAAATGAATTTTTTATAAAAAGGATTTGACGGGTTTCGGGTCCATCTATACTATTCGTCGCACTTGTCGGGCACAGCCTAGCACTGGTTAGTTTGTAATCCTCCAAGAGTACAGATTAATAAGGCGCCCGTAGCTCAGCTGGATAGAGCATCCGCCTTCTAAGCGGATGGTCGCAGGTTCGAGTCCTGCCGGGTGCGCCATTAGGCAGCTTTGGCACAAGTAGCGCAATATGGTGGGCGTAGCTCAGTTGGTAGAGCACGGGATTGTGACTCCCGTTGTCGAGGGTTCGATCCCCTTCGTCCACCCCATATTTAAAAAGGCGCCAGATTAATAGTCTGGCGCCTTTGCTTTAAAAGCTTCAAGCGCGGATGTGGTGGAATTGGTAGACACACTGGATTTAGGTTCCAGCGCCGCAAGGTGTAAGAGTTCGAGTCTCTTCATCCGCACCAAATAAAGTTTCGTGAAGGCCTGCGGGTCGGCGCGAAGCTCAACAAATAGCCTTTTTGACGGGCTTTTTGGTCACGCAATATGGTGGGCGTAGCTCAGTTGGTAGAGCACGGGATTGTGACTCCCGTTGTCGAGGGTTCGATCCCCTTCGTCCACCCCATATTTCGAAAGGCGCCAGATTAATAGTCTGGCGCCTTTTTTGTTTCAGCGGTTTGAGTTTCAACGCAGTCGCAGGTGTTGGGCTGCAGGGCAGGGCGTTTCGTCGTATTTATGTTTCGCGATGATGCCGCACTGCCTGCCGGCCTTGTCCGCAGGGTCGGTTGTCAGGGAGATGATTGGCAACCGCTTCTATATATAGAAGGGTTGGCGCAGAGCCCTGGCATGATGGGATGTATTTGCCACCGGGGCGAGCTGCACTCGTGCATTCGCACCTATAAATTGCCTGCTGTTTTTTTACCCGTTTTCAGTAGGGTGACTTCTTGAGTTTGACCCACTAGAATGCATGCCCTTGATTCTGGGGTCGGAAACGGCCAGCTAACGTCTGTGCAACGAGGAATATCCATGCAAGTTTCTGTTGAAAATACTTCTGCTCTTGAGCGCCGCATGAGCATCACCGTGCCGGCCGAGCGCATCGAGACCCAGGTCAACAAGCGTCTGCAGCAGACTGCCCAAAAGGCCAAGATCGCTGGTTTCCGTCCAGGCAAAGTGCCAATGAGCGAAATCAAGCGCCGCTTCGGTGCTGATGCACGTCAGGAAGCTGTAGGTGACGTGATCCAGGCTTCCTTCTACGAAGCCGTTGTCGAGCAGAAGCTGAACCCGGCTGGCTCGCCTTCCATCGAGCCCAAGTCCCTGGAAGCAGGCAAGGATCTGGAATACGTTGCAATCTTCGAAGTGTTCCCTGAGTTCGAAGTTGCCGGTTTCGATTCGATCGCCATCGAGCGCCTGAGCGCTGATGTTGCTGACTCCGACCTGGACAACATGCTGGAAATCCTGCGCAAGCAGAACACCCGTTTTGAAGTGGCCGATCGTGCTGCCCAGAACGAAGACCAGCTGAACATCGATTTCGTAGGCAAGGTTGACGGCGAAGCATTCGCTGGCGGCTCCGCCAAGGGTACTCAGCTGGTGCTGGGTTCCAACCGCATGATTCCTGGTTTCGAAGACGGCCTGGTTGGCGCCAAAGCTGGCGAAGAGCGCGTTCTGAACCTGACTTTCCCGGCTGACTATCAGAACCTGGACCTGGCTGGCAAAACCGCCGAGTTCACCGTGACCGTCAACACCGTTTCCGAGCCCAAGCTGCCGGAACTGAACGAAGAGTTCTTCAACCAGTTCGGCATCAAGGAAACCGGCATCGAAGGTTTCCGCACCGAAGTTCGCAAGAACATGGAGCGTGAACTGCGCCAGGCCATCAAATCCAAGGTCAAGAACCAGGTGATGGACGGTCTGCTGGCTGCCAACCCAATCGAAGTGCCGAAGGCCCTGCTGTCCAACGAAGTTGATCGTCTGCGCGTGCAGGCTGTTCAGCAGTTCGGCGGCAACATCAAGCCTGACCAACTGCCGGCCGAACTGTTCGAAGAACAGGCCAAGCGCCGCGTTGTACTGGGTCTGATCGTGGCTGAAGTGGTCAAGCAATTCGACCTCAAGCCTGACGAAACCCGCGTTCGCGAAATGATCCAGGAAATGGCTTCGGCCTACCAGGAGCCTGAGGCTGTTGTGTCCTGGTACTACAAGAACGACCAGCAGCTGAACGAAGTGCGTTCGGTTGTGCTGGAAGAGCAAGTTGTGGATACTGTTCTGCAGAAGGCTAAGGTGACCGATAAAGCGGTCTCTTACGAAGAAGCAGTCAAGCCGGCTGAAGCAGCACAAGCCGACTGATCGCTCAACTCGTTTGAAAATACACCCATAAGCCAGCCTCGCGCTGGCTTATGCGTATTCAAGACATGACTATTTGGGAGTAACTGCAGAGCATGTTCCGTAATTCGTATATTCAGCAGAACTCTGATATCCAGGCCGCTGGCGGCCTGGTCCCGATGGTTGTCGAGCAATCTGCTCGTGGCGAACGCGCCTATGACATCTACTCGCGCCTGCTCAAGGAGCGAGTGATCTTTCTGGTTGGTCCGGTAGAGGACTACATGGCCAACCTGATTTGTGCGCAGCTGCTGTTCCTTGAAGCGGAAAATCCGGACAAGGACATCCATCTCTACATCAACTCCCCGGGCGGTTCGGTGACAGCGGGCATGTCGATCTACGACACCATGCAGTTCATCAAGCCGAACGTATCGACCACCTGTATCGGTCAGGCGTGCAGCATGGGTGCTTTCCTGCTGACCGCTGGTGCTGAGGGCAAGCGTTACTGCCTGCCGAACTCACGCGTGATGATTCACCAGCCACTGGGCGGTTTCCAGGGCCAGGCATCGGACATCGAAATCCATGCCAAGGAAATCCTCTTCATTCGTGAGCGTCTCAACACGCTGATGGCCAAACATAGCGGGCATACCCTGGAAGAGATCGAGCGCGACACCAACCGTGACAATTTCATGAGCGCCGAAGCGGCTCGTGAATACGGGTTGATCGACGCAGTGATCGAAAAGCGCCCCGCTTAATATAAGCAGCTCAAAATAGGGCTGGTCGGCAGGTCCGACCACCAGTGGACTTGAAAAAGCCCTCAATAGCCTTCATCTTGTGTTGCAAGCCTATCGGATTTGGATCGAACGAATGACTGACACCCGCAACGGCGAGGACAACGGCAAGCTGCTCTATTGCTCCTTCTGTGGCAAAAGCCAGCATGAAGTACGCAAGTTGATTGCCGGCCCCTCGGTCTTTATCTGCGACGAGTGCGTCGACCTGTGCAATGACATCATCCGTGAGGAGGTGCAGGAAGCCCAGGCCGAAAGCAGCGCGCATAAATTGCCTTCGCCTAAAGAAATCAGCGGCATCCTTGATCAGTATGTGATTGGTCAAGAGCGTGCAAAGAAGGTTCTGGCCGTAGCGGTGTACAACCACTACAAGCGCCTGAACCAGCGTGACAAGAAAAGTGACGACGTCGAGCTCGGCAAAAGCAACATCTTGCTGATCGGCCCTACAGGCTCGGGTAAAACCCTGCTTGCAGAGACCCTGGCTCGCCTGCTGAACGTTCCCTTCACCATCGCCGACGCAACCACTCTTACCGAGGCCGGTTACGTAGGTGAAGACGTCGAGAACATCATTCAGAAGCTGCTGCAGAAATGCGACTACGACGTGGAGAAGGCCCAGATGGGCATTGTCTACATCGATGAAATCGACAAGATTTCGCGCAAATCCGACAACCCGTCGATCACCCGGGACGTTTCCGGTGAAGGCGTGCAGCAAGCGCTGTTGAAACTGATCGAAGGCACGGTTGCTTCCGTACCGCCACAAGGCGGCCGCAAGCACCCGCAGCAGGAATTCCTTCAGGTTGATACGCGCAACATCCTGTTCATCTGTGGCGGTGCGTTCTCCGGCCTGGAAAAGGTTATTCAAAACCGTTCCACCCGTGGCGGCATTGGCTTCAGTGCAGAAGTACGCAGCAAGGAAGAAGGCAAGAAAGTCGGTGAATCCCTGCGTGAAGTCGAGCCTGACGATTTGGTCAAGTTCGGTCTGATCCCGGAATTCGTTGGCCGTCTGCCGGTCCTGGCGACGCTGGACGAGCTGGATGAGGCTGCGTTGATGCAGATCCTCACCGAGCCGAAAAACGCCCTGACCAAGCAATACGCCAAGCTGTTCGAGATGGAAGGTGTGGACCTCGAGTTCCGTGCTGACGCGCTCAAATCGGTGGCCAAGCGGGCACTGGAGCGCAAGACCGGCGCCCGTGGTTTGCGCTCGATCCTCGAAGGCGTACTGCTCGACACCATGTACGAAATCCCCTCGCAGTCCGAGGTGAGTAAAGTGGTGATCGACGAAAGCGTTATAGAAGGCAAGTCCAAGCCACTGTATATCTACGAAAACAGTGAGCCGGCTGCCAAGGCTGCGCCAGACGCGTAAGCGTTGCACTGCCGAGCTGTACAAAATAAAGGGGCCTTAAGGGGCCCCTTTGTTTTTACTGCGTTTAACTGATGCCATTACGCTTGTTTTTTTTGCAGGCAGCCCCCATCTTGGTTTCAAGCTTACTTTCATCTGTCATAGAGGCGAAATCATGAAGACAACCATCGAATTGCCTCTCCTGCCGTTGCGTGATGTCGTCGTCTATCCGCACATGGTTATCCCGCTGTTCGTGGGGCGCGAGAAGTCTATCGAAGCCCTCGAGGCCGCGATGACGGGCGACAAGCAGATCCTGCTGCTGGCCCAGAGAAATCCTGCTGACGATGATCCGGGCGAAGATGCCCTGTATCGCGTTGGTACCGTTGCAACTGTCCTGCAACTGCTCAAGCTGCCTGATGGCACCGTCAAGGTGCTGGTGGAAGGCGAGCAGCGCGGTGCGGTCGAGCGCTTCATGGAAGTGGACGGCCACCTGCGTGCCGAAGTGGCGCTGATCGACGAAGTCGACGCCCCTGAGCGCGAATCCGAAGTGTTCGTTCGCAGCCTGCTGTCCCAGTTCGAGCAATACGTGCAACTGGGCAAGAAAGTCCCCGCAGAAGTCCTCTCTTCCCTCAACAGCATTGATGAGCCAAGCCGCCTGGTCGACACCATGGCCGCGCACATGGCGCTGAAAATCGAGCAGAAGCAGGACATTCTCGAGATCATCGATTTGTCGGCCCGGGTCGAACACGTCCTGGCGCTGCTGGATGCCGAAATCGACCTGCTGCAGGTTGAGAAGCGCATTCGCGGCCGTGTCAAAAAGCAAATGGAGCGCAGCCAACGCGAGTACTACCTGAATGAGCAGATGAAGGCCATTCAGAAAGAGCTGGGCGACAGCGAGGAAGGCCACAACGAAATCGAGGAGCTGAAAAAGCGCATCGATGCCGCCGGCCTGCCGAAAGACGCGTTGACCAAGGCCACTGCCGAGCTGAACAAGCTCAAGCAAATGTCGCCGATGTCGGCCGAAGCCACCGTGGTTCGTTCGTACATCGACTGGCTGGTGCAGGTGCCGTGGAAGGCCCAGACCAAGGTGCGCCTGGACCTGGCCCGCGCCGAAGATATTCTCGATGCCGATCACTACGGCCTCGAAGAAGTCAAGGAGCGCATCCTCGAATACCTCGCCGTGCAAAAGCGCGTGAAGAAGATTCGTGGTCCGGTGTTGTGCCTGGTCGGTCCTCCTGGTGTGGGTAAAACCTCGCTGGCGGAGTCGATTGCCCACGCCACCAACCGCAAATTCGTGCGCATGGCCCTGGGCGGTGTGCGTGATGAAGCGGAAATCCGTGGTCATCGCCGGACTTACATCGGTTCGATGCCAGGAAGATTGATTCAAAAGATGACAAAGGTGGGTGTGCGCAACCCGCTGTTCCTGCTCGATGAAATCGACAAGATGGGCAGCGACATGCGTGGCGACCCGGCGTCTGCTTTGCTGGAAGTGCTCGACCCCGAGCAGAACCACAATTTCAACGACCATTACCTGGAAGTCGACTACGACCTGTCCGACGTAATGTTCCTGTGCACCTCCAACTCGATGAATATTCCGCCAGCCTTGCTGGACCGGATGGAGGTGATTCGTCTGCCGGGTTACACCGAAGACGAGAAGATCAACATCGCCGTCAAATACCTCTCGCCCAAGCAGATTGCGGCCAACGGCCTGAAAAAAGGCGAGATCGAATTTGATGCCGACGCGATCCGCGACATCATTCGTTTCTACACCCGCGAGGCCGGTGTACGGGGCCTTGAGCGTCAACTGGCGAAGATCTGCCGCAAGGCCGTGAAGGAACATGCGCTGGAAAAACGCTTCTCGGTGAAGGTCACCGCTGACCTGCTGGAACACTTCCTGGGCGTGCGCAAATTCCGCTACGGCCTGGCTGAGCAGCAGGACCAGGTAGGCCAGGTCACTGGCCTGGCGTGGACCCAGGTGGGCGGCGAATTGCTGACCATCGAGGCCGCCGTAATCCCGGGCAAAGGGCAACTGATCAAGACCGGTTCCCTGGGTGACGTGATGGTTGAATCCATCACCGCCGCGCAGACCGTGGTGCGCAGCCGCGCCAAGAGCCTGGGGATCCCCCTGGACTTCCACGAGAAGCACGACACCCACATCCACATGCCGGAAGGGGCAACGCCGAAAGACGGCCCTAGCGCTGGCGTAGGCATGTGCACGGCACTGGTATCAGCCCTGACCGGCATTCCGGTGCGCGCCGATGTCGCCATGACCGGGGAAATCACCCTGCGTGGCCAGGTACTGGCCATTGGTGGCCTCAAAGAGAAATTGCTGGCTGCACACCGCGGTGGTATCAAGACCGTGATCATTCCTGAAGAGAATGTTCGCGACTTGAAGGAGATTCCTGACAATATCAAGCAGGATCTGCAGATTAAACCGGTTAAATGGATTGACGAGGTCCTGCAAATTGCGCTGCAATACGCGCCGGAGCCCTTGCCGGATGTGGCTCCTGAGATAGTTGCAAAGGATGAAAAACGCGAGACTGACTCTAAGGAAAGAATTAGCACGCATTAATACGTTTAAGCCTGGGGGCTTCCTTGACAGCTTTTTAGAGCCCTTGTTATAAAGCGGCTCTTAAGTGTCTGTAGGCCATTCAGCACTGGTTTTTGCTTTCACCAAAAAACTTAGAATCATACTCAATAGATATAAGGGGACTTAGAGTGAACAAGTCGGAACTGATTGATGCTATCGCTGCATCTGCTGATATCCCGAAAGCCGCTGCTGGCCGTGCGCTGGACGCAGTAATCGAATCCGTCACTGGCGCTCTCAAGGCCGGCGACTCTGTGGTACTGGTTGGTTTCGGTACTTTCTCTGTGACCGATCGTCCAGCTCGCACTGGCCGTAACCCACAGACTGGCAAGGCTCTGCAAATCGCCGCTGCCAAAAAACCAGGTTTCAAAGCCGGTAAAGCCCTGAAAGAAGCCGTTAACTAAGCTTCGCTCAAGCCTTACCCATCCGGGTCGGACGCAGGTCTGACCTGGCAGCGGAGCGGCAGCTGACCCGAGTATCCATCGGGTCGCCACGCCGGGGGTGTGGGTTCAAACCCCCGTCCGCTCCGCCAGTTACGAGAAGGCGCATCCTCGGATGCGCCTTTCTTCTATCCGGACTCTACCCACGCTCCACGGTTGCCTAATTTTGAAGTTCAACCGTTTCTGGGGGACGCATGCTGCAGAATATCAGGGACAATTCACAAGGCTGGATTGCCAAGACCATTATCGGGATCATCGTCGCATTGATGGCGTTCACCGGTATCGAGGCTATTTTTCAGGCTTCGACCAACAACAAGCAGGACGTGGCCAAGGTCAACGGTGAAGAAATCACCCAAAGCGAACTGGGCCAGGCCGTCGACATGCAACGTCGCCAGCTGATGCAACAGCTGGGCAAGGACTTCGATGCTTCCTTGCTGGACGAAAAGCTGCTGCGCGACGCCGCCCTCAAGGGCCTGATCGATCGCAAGCTGCTGCTGCAAGGCGCGGCCGATTCGAAATTCGCTTTCTCCGAAGCTGCGCTGGATCAAGTGATCCTGCAGACGCCGGAATTCCAGGTGGATGGCCAGTTCAACGCTGAGCGTTTCGACCAGGTGATCCGTCAGCTGGGCTACAGCCGTATGCAATTCCGTCAGATGCTGAGCCAGGAAATGCTGATCGGCCAGGTTCGTGCAGGCATTGCCGGCAGCGGTTTTGTGACTGATGCCGAAGTGCTCGCGTTCGCCCGTCTGGAAAAACAGACCCGCGATTTCGCCACCGTCAGCGTCAAGGCCGACCCTGCAGCAGTGAAGATCACTGACGACGAGGTCAAGGCTTACTACGACCAGCACGCCAAGGAGTTCATGACCCCGGACCAGGTGGTCATCGACTATCTGGAGCTGAAGAAGGCTTCCTTCTTCGACCAGGTCGCGGTCAAGGACGATGAGCTGCAAGCCCTCTATCAGAAAGAAACCGCCAACCTCGCTGAACAGCGTCGCGCGGCGCACATCCTGATTGAAGTCAACGACAAGACCACCGACGAGCAGGCCAAGGCCAAGATCGAAGAGATCCAGGCACGCCTGGCCAAGGGCGAGAAATTCGAAGCCCTGGCCAAGGAGTTCTCCCAGGATCCGGGTTCTGCGAACAACGGCGGTGACCTCGGTTTCGCTGGCCCTGGCGTCTACGACCCTGCCTTCGAAACAGCGCTGTATGCACTGAACAAGGACCAGGTCTCGGCACCGGTGCGTTCTAGCTTCGGCTGGCACCTGATCAAGCTGTTGGGCGTTGAAGCACCTGAAGTGCCATCGTTCGCCAGCCTGAAAGACAAGCTGACCCGCGAGCTCAAGACCCAACAGGTTGAACAGCGTTTCGTCGATGCGACCAAGCAACTGGAAGACGCTGCATTCGAAGCTTCCGACCTGGCCCAGCCGGCGTCGGACCTGAAGCTGACCGTGCACACCTCCGCGCCGTTTGGCCGTGAAGGTGGCGAAGGCATCGCTGCCAACCGTGCCGTGGTGACCGCTGCATTCAGCCCTGAAGTACTGGATGAGGGTGCTAACAGCACCGCCATCGAGCTGGACCCGGAAACCATCGTGGTACTGCGTGCCAAAGAGCACCTGAAGCCTACCCAGCTGCCGCTGGAAAGCGTTGCCACTGCCATCCGTGCCCAGTTGACCAAGGAGCGCGCGAGCGCTGCGGCGAAGACTCACGCGGACGAGCTGATTGCCAGCCTGCGTGATGGCAAGACCCCGCTGAACCAGCCGGTGGATGGCCAGGCCTGGAAAGTCACCGAAGCGGCCACCCGTGGCCAGGAAGGCGTCGAGCCAGCCGTGCTGCAAGCCCTGTTCCGCATGCCAAAGCCTGCGGCCAAGGACAAGCCGACCTTCACCAGCGTGACCCTGCCAGACGGTAGCCTGGTGATCGTGCGCTTGAACGCGGTCAATGAAGCCGCTGTACCGACCGATGACGAGAAGGCTCAGTACCGCCGCTTCCTCGCGTCCCGTGTCGGCCAGCAAGACTTCGCCGCCTATCGCAAGCAGTTGGAAACCAAGGCTGAGATCAAGAAGTTCTGATCTCGTAACAGCCTGAATAAAAAGACCCCGGCCTGAAGAGGCCGGGGTCTTTTTTTATCCACTAATCAGCTGACTCAACCAGTCTTGATTCAACGCGCAAACTTGAGCTTGCCCCAACTCAGGCCAATCACAGCCGCCAGGGTCGAAGCGCTCAGCACACTCAGCTTGGCAGCCGACAGCAGCGTCGGATCGGAGAAGGCCAGCGACGAGATGAAAATCGACATGGTGAAACCAATTCCCGCCAGCAGGCCCACCAGGGCGACGCCGTTCCAGGTCACGCCCTCCGGCAATTGGCAGATGTTCAGTTTGACCAGCACCACGCTCGCCAGCATCACACCGAGCGGCTTGCCGAGCACCAGGGCCAGGATGACCCCCATGAACACGCCGTGGGGCAGTGGATCGTCCAGGTTGAACCCTTGCAGGCTCACTCCGGCGTTGGCCAGGGCAAACAGTGGCATGACGCCAAAGGCCACCCAGGGGTGCAAGCCCGCTTGAATACGTTGCACCGGCGGCAGCATTTCCCGCTGGGCCTGTCTCAATTGCTTCAACGGTTTGGCGACTTGATGGGCACTTTCAGCCGATTGTGAAAGCCGCTCCATCAGCTCGTTGAACGTGCGCCCGATGGTGTCCAGAGGGCGTTCCCGAGTCGGTCTGGAAGTCACGGGCGTTATCAGGCCAAGCATTACGCCCGCGAGCGTCGGATGGACGCCGGTCTTGAGCAGGCCAAACCAGACAATCGCCCCTGGCAACAGGTACACCACCGCCTTGCCAATTCCCATCCGCTGAAAAACCAGCACCAGCGCCAGCCCGCAGGCCGCGATCACCAGGCCCATGTAGTCCAGGCTGGCGGTATAGAAAATCGCGATGATCAGGATGGCGACGATGTCATCAATGATCGCCAAAGCCAGCAACAGGATGCGCACGCCAGCCGGAATCGATTTGCCCAGCAGCGCCAGCACACCCACGGCAAATGCGATGTCGGTGGCAGTGGGCACTGCCCAGCCACTGGCCGCGACCGTGCCATGGTTGAGCAGGGTGTAAATCAGTGCCGGCATCAGCACGCCACCCAGCGCAGCGCCGAGGGGCAGGGTGGCCAGTTTCAGGTTGGCGAGTGCGCCGTCCCTGATCTCCTGGCGAATCTCGGCGCCCACCACCAGGAAGAAGATGGTCATCAGCCCATCGTTCACCAGGAAGTGCAACGAGCGCGAGACCGTGAAGTCTCCCAGCCCGATAGTGAGTGGGGTGTTCCAGAAGTGTTCGTAGGAATCTGCGACGGGGCTGTTGGCCCAGACCAGCGCGACGATCGCTGCCAGCAGCAACACGATACCGCTGACTGCTTCGATCCTTGAAAACCGCTCCAATGCGGACAGGGCGCCTTCGACCAGAACCTGGGGGCGCGGAATAGCAGGGTGTTTATCAGGCACGACAAGTCTCCATTGGCGGCCCGACCAATGCTTATCCTTTAACCTGCGCTGTGCCGTATGCAGCAGCGCACCCGGTGCGATCATAAGAGTTAAGAAACATCACGTCACGTTTCGTTTAAACATCGGTTAAACGCAGCGTCGCGATCAGCGCCAGTACGACCAACGCGGCGACCGCCCATGGAAACGATGTCACTCCCCACCCTTGCAACAACATGCCGCCGAGTAGTCCGCCACCGGCGATGCCCAGGTTCCACACCGTCACCAGCATCGACTGCGCGGCATCGGCTGAATCCCCGGCCGACTTGGCGAGCGCCGTTTGCAGCAATGCCGGCAAACCGCCAAACGCCAGCCCCCATAACGCCACCGTGGTGTAGATCACCGTCGCCGAGGTGATCCAGAACGCCAGCGCCAGGGCCGACAGCGCGAACATTGCGCAGCTGATCACCAATAAGGCGCGCAGCCGCTGATCAATCAGCGCGCCGACGATCCAGATACCCAGCAGCGCCGCCAGGCCAAACACCAGCAGCACCTGGTCGATGTCCGCTGCAATCCCGGCAGGTACCAGGAACGGCGCGATATAGGTGTAGAGAATGTTATGAGCTAGTACGTAGGTGAAAGTCACAAACAGCACCGGACGAATCCCTGGCAGTGCCAGCACCTGGCGCAGCCCCAGGCGTTTTTCCGCCTGTTGCCCGGCAAAGTCCGGGACCTGCCAGCGCACCCAGGCCAGCAGCACAACCGTCAGGCCGGACATGATCGCGAAGCTCAGGCGCCAGCCCACCGTGGTGCCCAGGAATGTCCCGGCCGGTACACCCAGTGACAGCGCCAATGGCGCGCCGAGCATGGCCACGGCAATGGCCCTGCCTTGCAGGTGCGGCGCAACCATGCGGCTGGCATAACCGGCCAGCAGCGCCCAGAGCAATCCCGCGAACACCCCGGCGAAGAACCTGGCCACCAGGGTCAGCAGGTAATCGCTGGAAAACGCCGTCACACTGTTGACCAAGGCAAACCCGCCGATGGCAATCATCAGCAATGGCCGCCGGCGCCAGCCCCGGGTGGCGATGGTCAGGGGAATCGCGGCCAACAGCGAGCCCAGGGCGTACAGGGTCACCAACTGGCCCACCAACGCTTCGGACACCCCGAGGCCGGCGCCCATTTGCGGGAGCAAGCCTGCCGGCATGGCTTCGGTGAGGATGGTGATGAAGCCGGCGGTAGCCAATGCCAACAGGCCGCCCAGAGGCAGTCGTTCACGGCTCACCGTGGGGGTCGTGGAAGATAGGGCGCTGTCGCTCATGTTTTTTGGCTCCGGTTTTCAGACGAAAGGGCAGGGAGCCAGAGTAGGGTGCTGCACGGTGGAGAAAAACAGGCTAAGGTTCCGAACTTATCGGACGCCAATGTCCGCAATCCTCGGGAGCGAGACGATGGACAGCCTGGGCAGTATTTCAGTGTTTGTGCAGGTGGCCGAAACCCGCAGCTTTACCGAGGCCGGGCGCATGCTGGGGGTGTCGTCCTCGGCGATTGGCAAAAGCATCGCGCGCATCGAAGAGCGCCTGGGGGTGCGGCTGTTCCATCGCAGCACCCGCAGTATCACGTTGACCAGCGAGGGCGCACTGTTTCTCGAACGCTCCCGGCGCATCCTGGCGGAAGTCGAAGCCGCAGAACAGGAACTGAGCCAGGCATCCGCCACCCCCAGAGGCAAGTTGCGCGTCAGCCTGCCGCAAGTGCGCGGCTTGTTGATGCCGGTACTGACGGATTTCATGCGCGCCTATCCCGAGATCGAGCTGGACGTGGACTTCTCCGACCGCATGGTGGATGTGATCGAGGAGGGTTTCGACGCGGTGATCCGCACCGGCAAACCCGAGGACTCACGCTTGATGGCGCGCCACCTCGGGTATTACCGCCTGGTGCTGGTGGCGTCCCCGGAGTACCTGCGCCTGCACGGTACGCCGCGCCAGCCCCGGGATTTGAGCGACCACGCCTGCCTGCGCCACAAATTCTGCGCCACCGGCAAACTGGAAACCTGGCCACTGCGCCCGGAGCCGGGCCTGCCGGAGCCGACCCTGCGTGCGCCGCTGGTCTCCACCACCATCGAATCACTGATGCACGTGGCCCATGAAGGCCTGGGGATTGCCTGCCTGCCAGACTTCATGGTCCGCGAATCGGTGGAGCAGGGCCGGCTGCAACGGGTGCTGGACTATTACCTGGAGCACAGCGGCAGCTTCTGGATGCTCTGGCCATCAAGTCGCCATGCCTCGGCGAAATTGCGCGTGTTTATCGACCATATGGGCGAGCGGCTTTTTCCTGCGGACACCGTCCCGTAAGGCTGTGACGTTTTACCGACAGGAATTCGCGCGCCGAGGCCACGTTCTGTTGCACAATACCGCCCTGACTGTTTTCCTCAGGATTTTCGATGTCGACATCATTTCACTTGCGTAGCCTCGGGTTGGCGCTGGTGCTGGCGGGCGCTGCGGGCTGCTCGTCACCCAAGACCGCTATTTATGAACATGAGAACTTCGACGACTCCGGCACGTTTTCCCGTGATTACCCGGTCAGTGACACGGCGGCCTGCGAAGCGGCGCGGCGTGCGCTGTTGAGCCAGGGTTACATCATCACCAGCAGCGATCCAAAGCTGGTGGCGGGTAACAAGAGCTTCCAGCAGACCGGCGAAACTCACCTGCAGATCAGCTTCAACGTGGTGTGTGCCGACGATGGCAGCGGCAATCATCACTCGACGATGTTCGCCAACGCCTTGCAGGATCGCTACGCCTTGAAGAAGGTCAACAACTCCGCCAGCCTCGGTGTGGGTGTGTTGGGTTCGGTGTCGATGCCGATTGGCTCCACCGACGACTCCATGGTCAAGGTGGCCAGCGAGACGGTGTCTGCGCCGAAGTTTTATGAGCGTTATTTCGCCCTGGTGGACGTTTTCCTGCCCCAGGAAGTGAAAAAGGCAGCGCATATTCCAGAGAAACCCAAGGCTGACCTGGGCATCCCGGAACCTAAGGCAGCTCCGGTGGCCGATAAGGCCGATAAGGTTGAAGCGCCGAAAGAAGTGCCAAAAGAAGCGCCCGCCACACCGGCAGCCCCAGTGACGCCGGCGGTAGAGCCAGCGGCATCGGAGCCGGTGGTACCACCGGCGGAACCTGCGCCGATTGCACCAAAGGAAGCCCCGGCACCTGCGCCAGAGGCCACCACTCCTGCGCTGCCTGCGCCGACCGAAGCGATTCCGCCTCTGCCGACGCCTGCGCAGTAACTACACCGCTACGGGGTTGGCCTTGTCGACGTTGATCCCGTAGCGGCTGATCGCCTCCGCCACCCTGGCGCGGCTGATCAGGCCGTCATCCGCCAGCGCCTTCAAGGCCGCCAGGGCAATGAAATACCGGTCCACCTCGAAGAACTCGCGCAAGGTTTCGCGGGTATCCGATTGCCCGAAGCCATCGGTGCCCAGCGCCACAAAGCGCCGGCCCGGTACAAACGGGCGAATCTGATCGGCAAAGATTTTCATGTAGTCGGTGGCGACCACCACGGGCCCAGGCTGGCCCTCAAGGCACTGCTCGACATAGCTGGTACGCGGTTCGCTTTCAGGATGCAGCAGGTTCCAGCGCTCCACGGCATGACCTTCCCGGCGCAGCTCGGTCAGGCTGGTGACACTCCACACATCGCTGGCCACGGCAAAATCATCGCGCAGCAGGTCCGCGGCGGCGATGACTTCCCGCAGGATCGAACCGCTACCCATCAGTTGTACCCGTGGTTGCGTGGTGTCTTCAGCCGCCTTCAACCGATACATACCCTTGAGAATCCCGTCCTCGACGCCTTCGGGCATCGCCGGGTGCGGGTAGTTTTCGTTGAGCAGGGTGATGTAGTAGTAGATGTCCTCTTGCTCGACGTACATCCGGCGCATGCCTTCGCGAATGATCACCGCCAGCTCGAAGGCAAACGTCGGGTCGTAGGAGATGCAGCACGGGATCACCGACGACAGCACATGGCTGTGGCCATCGTCATGCTGCAGGCCTTCGCCCATCAGCGTGGTGCGCCCGGCCGTCGCCCCCAGCAGGAAGCCCCGCGCCCGTGCATCACCTGCGGCCCAGGCCAGGTCGCCGACCCGCTGGAAGCCGAACATCGAATAGAAAATGTAGAACGGCACGGTCATCAAGCCGTGGTTGGCGTAGGACGTACTCGCTGCGATCCACGAGGAAATGGCGCCGGATTCATTCAGGCCTTCCTGCATGATCTGTCCGTCCTTGCTCTCCTTGTAGTAGGAAAGCTGGCCGGCATCCTGTGGGGTGTAGAGCTGGCCGACAGCGGAGTGAATGCCGATCTGGCGGAACAGGCTTTCCATGCCAAAGGTGCGGGACTCGTCCGGCACGATGGGCACGATCAGTTTGCCCAGGTTCGGATCCTTGAGCAGGGTGCCGAGGATGCGCACAAAGGCCATGGTGGTGGAGATCGCGCGCTCGCCGGTGTCCTTGAGCTGGGTGGCGAAGGCATCCAGTTCCGGGATCTTCAGCGACTCGACCGCGCTATGGCGAGCCGGCACGTAGCCACCCAGTGACTGGCGGCGGGCGGCGAAATAGCGGGCCTCTTCGCTGTCGGCGGCCGGTTTGAGATACGGGATTTCAGCCAGTTGGTCGTCGGCCACTTCCAGCCCGAAGCGATCGCGGAAGGCTTTGACGGCTTCAGCGCCCATCTTTTTCAGCTGGTGGTTGATGTTCTGGCCTTCGCCGGCCTCGCCCATGCCGAAGCCCTTGACGGTTTTCGCCAGGATCACCGTCGGCTGGCCGCTGTGACGCACGGCGGCGGCATAGGCGTTGTAGACCTTGTCCGGGTCATGGCCGCCCCGTGAGAGTTTCCAGATGTCGTCATCGGACATATCTGCCACCAGCGCCAGCAACTCCGGGTATTTGCCGAAGAAGTGTTCCCGCACGTAGGCGCCGTTTTGCGATTTGTAGTTTTGATAGTCGCCGTCCACGCATTCCATCATGCGCTGGCGCAGCAAGCCGCTTTTGTCCTTTTCCAGCAACGCATCCCAGCCGCCGCCCCAGATCACCTTGATCACGTTCCAGCCGGCGGCGCGGTACAGGCTTTCGAATTCCTGGATCACCTTGGCATTGCCGCGAACTGGGCCATCGAGGCGTTGCAGGTTGCAGTTGACCACGAAGATCAGGTTGTCGAGTTTCTCGCGCCCGGCCAGGGAAATGGCTGCCAGGGATTCCGGCTGATCCATCTCGCCATCACCGAGGAACGCCCACACCTTGCGGCCCTGGTGCTGCTTGAGGTCGCGGAACTCCAGGTAGCGCATGAAGCGCGCCTGATACGCGGCGGTAATCGGTCCGAGCCCCATGGAAACCGTAGGAAACTGCCAGAAGTCTGGCATGAGGCGAGGGTGCGGATAGGATGACAAACCGTCGCCACCGGCTTCCCGGCGGAAGTTGTCCAGCTGGGCTTCGCTGATCCGGCCTTCGAGGTACGCCCGCCCGTAAATGCCCGGCGCGGAGTGGCCCTGGATGTACACCAGATCGCCATCGAAGCTTTCAGTTCGGCCACGGAAGAAATGGTCGAAGCCTACGTCATACAGCACCGCAGCCGACGCATAGGTTGCGATATGCCCGCCCACGCCGGAATGTTTGCCCGCGCGCAGCACCATGGCCATGGCGTTCCAGCGAATAAACGCATTCAGCCGGCGCTCGGTGGCCAGGTTGCCGGGGTAGGGCAACTGGCGGTCTACCGGGATGGTGTTGACGTACGGGGTGGTCACCCGCCCGTAGAAGTCGCCATGCCGCGCCACGTCGAAATCCAGCAACTGATCAATCAGGTAATGCGCGCGCGGGCGGCCTTCGGTGGACAGCACCGATTCGATGGACTCCAGCCATTCGCGGGTTTCCTGTGGATCGTCGTCGAGGCGTACTGCAGTGTTCGGGGTCATGTCAGGCTCCAGGGTGGACGGGTTTCAGCGTGTGGGCTCCTTGTGGGAGCTTTGCGAATGTAGTTGCAATTGCAACTACATGACTGAATCTAGCGCGGGATGAGCTACTATTGCAACCTTCTTGAAATTCCCCGGATGGTGTTGCATGTCGTCGAAAGAGCCTGATGTCTGGTTCCGTTTTGTTCGGGCCCACAGGACGGTCATCCGTGAAATCGAGCGGCGCCTGGCCGATGCCGGTCTGCCGCCGTATGCCTGGTACGACGCTTTGTGGGGCCTGGAAAGTGGCCCCGATGGCACCCGGCGCATGCACGAATTGGCCGATGTGCTGGCCATCGAACGCTACAACCTGACGCGCCTGGTCGACCGCCTGGAAAAGGACGGCCTGGTGGTGCGTTCGCGCTCCGACGGTGACGGGCGTGCTGCCTTTGTCTCGATCACCGACGCGGGCCGGGTATTGCGTAAAAAGATGTGGAAAATCTACGAAAGCAGCGTGGATGAATTGTTTTTGTCGCAGCTCGACAGCGAGCAACGCCGGGTTTTTGCCGAGGCATTGGAACGTACTGCGGGGCTGGCGATGGAGGCGGGCGTGCAGACCCGCGGGCGGCGTAAGACCTGAAGCAAATATTCCAGGCGACGCGGATTCCGTGTGGGAGCGGGCTTGCTTGCGAAAGCGGTGTGTCAGCAACAGTAATATCAACAGGCACACCGTCTTCGCGAGCAAGCCCGCTCCCACATTTGATCTGCGATGGATTGCAGATCGTCATTTCAGGTGATATCGATTCAGGGCGGTCTCCACCTGTTCTGCTTTGATCCAGCCGTCATCCGCCAACGCCTTCAATGCCAGCACCGCTACCCAATATCGACTGGGTGCTGACGTTTCCACGGAGCCCGCACCCAACGCTACAAAACGCGCATCCACATGCCCTGCCAACTGGTCAACGATAGGCTGCGGATACCCGGTGACTGCGACCACCGGCGCGCCATCCCCAGCCAGGCAATCCCTTAGATGACAACTGCGCTTCGGTGCCAACGGGTGCAGGCGATTCCAGCGTTGCGCTGCATCCGCTTCGCGGGCCAGCCGTGTATAGCTGGGGCAACTCCACAGTTGCGCCTCGACGTTCCAATCCGTCTCGAGCAACTGCGCGGCGTGCACGACTTCTTCAAACGCTCGACCCGCACCCAGCAACCGCACCCTCAATTCACTGGTGTATGAGCGCCGGACCCGGTACATGCCCCTGAGCGCATGGTCACTATCCTGCGGGCTCAGCCCTGGCCCGTCGTGTTGATCGTGCAGTGCCAGGTAGTAGAACCCCGGCTCGCCGTCGACATACAGCGCCTGTAAACCCGCCAGCACAATCGCCCGGGCTTCCTCGCCGGAGGCCGGGTCATAAGGTGTGCAGTGAGGATTGCTGGCCAGCCATAAGGGCAGTGAAGGGGAGGGCTGGGTTGCATTGTCGTTGCACAGGATGCCCCGCTGACGGGTCTCGCCGGACAGCGCGCGCAACTGCGCCGATGACGCGGCCGTGTGCAAGTACAGCATGGGTTTTTCCCCGGTATTGCGCGCGAACCAGGTGGGCCAGCTCACCACTCGGCGTGAGCGCGACTGGCCGCGAATCACCCACGCCTGCCGGCTGGACTCCAGGGTGTTGGCCATGGTCATCACGCTATACAGGGGCGAGCAGCGGGGCTGCTGCGTTGCATTCAGGGCGTCGATGCAGATCAGGGCAGAGCGTTCGGTGCTGGCAGTCATGAGCAGGGTCGCTTGGCAACGGGTGCCCATACCCTAAAGGAATTCGGCTTACGATTGCAATTGCAATGATTGCAGTTGCATCTAAAATTCATCCGGCTAAATCAAGGCAATCCTGCTACGTTTAATCCTGAAGTGCAGGAACGTCATGCCACGGACATTTTTTCGTCATGACGGCACTTTAGGCTGGTTGTGCAGGTCACTAAGCAACCCCTTTTCATAAAACAAGGAGTCAACCATGGACGATTACCAGGAAGAATTGCTCGAGTACCACGCCTTTGAACTGGATCCGCTGGATCCGGCCGATGATGCCACCGAGCTGTAAGACAGACGTCAGGCGGAATGCCGCTGACTGCGGCGAAATTCCCCTGGGGTCTGGCTGTTCCAGCGCTTGAACGCCCGTTGAAAGGCTTCCGCTGAAGCAAAACCGAGCAAATAGGCAATTTCACCGAACGCCAGTTCGGTATCGCGAATGTAGGTCATGGCCAGGTCGCGGCGAGTGTCGTTGAGAATCGCCCGGAACTGAGTCCCTTCTTCCGCCAGCTTGCGCCGCAGGGTCCAGGTCGGCAGTTTCAAGCGTGACGCCACTTCTTCCAGGTCGGGTTCCCGGCCACCATTGAGCATCGGCCCGAGCAAGCGGGTAATGCGCTCGTGCAGGCTGCGGGTGCGCGTCAACTGCTCCAGTTCCCGTTCACACAACTGCACCAGTAATTGCCAGGTACTCGGGCAGTGTTCCGGGTTGCGCAGGGCCAGGGTTTGCTGGCTAAGGCGCAGCTGATTGTGCTCGGCGCCAAACTGGATCGGGCAGTCCCCCAGCACGCTGTAGCGCTCGCTGTAGTCGGGGGCCTGGAACTCGATTTCGATCCGCTGCGCCTGCACCGGTTGCGCACTCAGGCTCGACAACTGATGCAGCCAGCCGGCGATGATCGAGTCCACCACAAAGCGGTTATAGGCGTTATACGGGCTGATGGAGTAGAAGCGCAGCCACGCACCGTCCGCATCCTCGTGAAAGCTCGACTGGCCGCGATAGTTGGAGCCGTACAAGGCTTCGAAGCGCGTCAGGGTACGGGCGGCTTCGCGCACGGTGGGCGCCTGGGCGGCGGTGACCCCGGCGAGCCCGGCCTGGCTCAGGCGGCTGAGCTGGCCCATGCGCAGGCCCAGGCTGGCATCGCCGGTCAACTGGATGGCCGCAAAGCCCAGGCGCATATAGCGCGGGATCGACAAGCGTGCACCCGCCTCGGCCAGGCGTGCCGGGTCAAGGCCGTATTGCAGCAGCAACGGTTGCGGGTCCAGGCCATGGCTGTGGATCGCATCGGCCAAGGTGTGGACGAAGCCCACCGACAAATCCCCAAGCCGCACCGGCTTCATTGAGTTACAGCCACACGTTCAGCAGGCGCGCGCCACGGGCATTGCCGTCGGCGAACACCTGGCCGTTGCTGCTGAGGAAGCTTTGCCCGGCGCTGCCCATGTCAAAGAACTGCCCGCGCAGGAACACGCTCATGCCGGCGGTGGCCTGGCTGATGGGTTGCTGGCTGATCAGGGTCAGGCGGTGCCAGGCTTCGCCTTCGCTGAGCTCTTCGGGCTTGAGGCTGATCTCGGCTGGCGTCGACACGCTTTTGAAGCCGCGCCACGGCTTGTCCCAGGTTTCGCGGCCAATCACGAAGGCCGGCACCGCCACCAACTGGGCGCCTTGCTCGTTGAGCTTGCGGTAGTTGTCCGGGTACCAGCTGTCGCTGCCGATCAGGATGCCCAGGCGCCCGGCCGGGGTATCGACCACGCTGACGCTGTTTTCATCGCCCGGCTCAATAAAACCGCGCTCGTCAAAAATCGGATACAGCTGGCGTTGCGGCTGGCCCAGCGGCAAGCCATCGCGGTCGAAGACCACACTGGTGTTGTACAGCGCGCCATGGCCGATCTGCAGCTGGCCCTGGCTGACGCTCGGGTTGGGCAGGGCAATGGAGCCGGCCACCAGGGTCACGCCGAATTCCTTGGCCAGGCCACCGAACAGCACTTGATAGTCGCGGGCCATGGCCGGGGCCTTCATACGCAGGTAGGCGTCGTCGATACGGTCGTCACCCTTGGCGCTGATCAAGGCCCGCAGGAACAGCAGCGGGTTGCTCGCCGACAACCAGTTCATCGCTTCCTTGAGGTTGGTGGCCTGGTACAGCTCGTTCTTTTCGCCGCTGACCATCAGCCAGGTGCCGATATGTTCCGGCAGTACCACGATGGTCTTGTCGTTGATCAGGCCCTGGTCACGGGCGTTTTGCAGGTAGGCCGCCAGCTTGAGGTGCAGGCGTTCCAGGCTCTGGTAGTCGGCGGGGAACAGTTCCGGCTGGATGCCCAACAGGTTGCCGCGGTCGGCGGGCACGCCCTGGTCGACGGCCAGGTTGATCCGCAGGTCGGACAGGTAATGGCCCACGGGGCGCTCCTGGGTCCAGACCAGATAGGCGGAAACGGCGGCGACCAGGGCCATGATGAGGGTGAAGCCAAGAAGTTTACGCATGGGGCAAATGACAACGGACCGTGTGCTGGGTTTGCATTTTCTCTCAAATTTCTGGGCTGGGTACGAAAAACCGTGGTTTGGCACGAAAATCTCAAAAGCCTTGAGTGCGTGTTTTCGCCGCGGGCCGGATCTTTCCAGGGTCGACAGTAACGGGTTGTGACCACAGGTGCACGCGCGCTGGTCAATGCCGTGGGATGTTACTCGTGCGCGCACCAGCTTCTGGCAGATTGTTACTTTGTGCCTCAATACCGTGCGCAAGTTCCTCGCCAAGGTTGATTCGCGCGATGGGTTCGCGGAGGGCTGGCCGCGCAACTCAGGTGTTTCAGCGCCTTACAGGCCTCTCTGTTCAACGACGCGTCGAGTTGGCAACAACCTTGCATATGCTTGTATGTACAAGTAAAGATGTGTGCGTAAGAGTCCATGAACATCCTCTTCGCACCCATCAATGTTCGCGCATTGATCGTTGAGGATTTTTTTGTGACCAAGCCTACCCAATACCGTGACGTTGAAATCCGTGCCGCACGCGGCAACACGCTGACCGCCAAAAGCTGGCTGACTGAAGCGCCGCTGCGCATGTTGATGAACAATCTCGACCCGCAGGTTGCCGAAAATCCGAAAGAACTGGTGGTGTACGGCGGCATCGGCCGTGCGGCACGTAA
>NZ_JACARS010000108.1:0-27896 GCF_013386485.1 Pseudomonas sp. P7758
GAGTTGGTGCGGGAATTGGCCGGGAGGGGTTATCGCCTGGGTATCCTGACGCGCAATGCACGGGAGCTGGCCCATGTGACATTGCAGGCGATCGGCCTCGCGGACTGCTTTGCGGCCGAGGATGTGTTGGGGCGTGATGATGCGCCGCCCAAGCCTGACCCGGGTGGTTTGTTGAAGCTGGCGCGAGCGTGGGAAGTGGCGCCGCAAGAGATGGTGATGGTCGGTGATTACCGGTTTGATCTGGATTGCGGGCGGGCGGCGGGGACGAAGACTGTGCTGGTCAATCTGCCGGAAAACCCGTGGCCGGAACTGGCGGATTGGCATGCCGAAGATTGCGCGGTATTGCGCCGGATGATTTAGTCCGGTCGATGAAAATTCAATGTGGGAGCGGGCTTGCTCGCGAACGCGGTGTGTCAGTCAATACATAGGCTGACTGATCCACCGCATTCGCGAGCAAGCCCGCTCCCACATTTTTGATCCGGTTTCTTCAGTGGTTATTGGAACAGTACTTTCTGCCCTTCAGGCGACGTAAACATCTTGTCCCCGTTATGCCCAACCCCCGGCACTTCCACCAGCTTGTGGCCCAACTGCGGGTGCCGCTGCTTGAGGTAGTCAAAATAATTGTGCCCGCGAATCAAGCGATACGCGCCCTGGGTTTCAGCGCCGCAGCTCTTGTCCAGCGCCGGGTGATTCGGGTCGGTGTCCTGCTGGCCCAACAAGTAAGTGACATTACGCGAAACGTAAGCCTGCTCCAGCTGCTCGGCACTTTGCCCCTTGGCGTAGGCCGGCAGGTTTTGCATGCCGTACTTCCAGTCGTTGAAGCCCGGGCAACTGGCAACATCGAATTTCACCGGACGCTGTGGGCTGAAGTACGCGTAGGACGACGGGTTGGCCACCACATAACGCAGGCTGATGCCTTCGGTTTGCAGCAGCGGGTGATCATGCCCGGTCAGCGCAAAACGCTGCACCACCTGGCCGCCACCGGAATGGCCGGCCACCACGATTTCCTTCAGGTTCGGGAACAGCTTGCGGTTGCCCAGGTGCTTGATGATCTGGTCCAGCGCGCCGTAGGAGCTGATCTGGCCCGGGCCTGTGGACGGCTCGCCGGCCATCCAGTCGTTACTGTTCCAGCGCAGGGTCTGGCTGTCGATCTGGTTGCGCTTGAGGTCGGTCTGGTTGAGGAACTGTGGCGCAATCACCAGGGTATTGGCGTTTTGTCCTGCGGCTTCGGCCGCTTTTTCGCCGCTGTCCAGGTAGGTCATCGCGTTGCGCAGGCGACCATGCACGATGATCAGCGCGCGGGTAACTTGAGGCAGCGGCTGGCGCCAGTCCTGGCTCAAGCCGACGCTCAGGTCGCCGGCATCCAGGTGAAAACGATCGGGACTGACCACCTTGACGCCGTGTTCGGCAGCCCAGGTGGAGGAGGAACAGGTGATCAACAAACCTAACAGCAGACCCAGTCGTTTATTCATTTAAAGGCTCTTGGCGGTAAAGGTGTCGCATTGAGTGATCTGGCCCTGGGCGAAGCCGGTCTTGAACCAGCGAACCCGCTGTGCCGAGGTGCCGTGGGTAAACGAGTCAGGCACCACGCGGCCCTGGCCCTGTTGCTGCAAGCGGTCATCGCCAATCGCGTTGGCCGCATTCAGTGCTTCTTCAATGTCGCCGGGCTCCAGCCAGTTCAGGCGCTTTTGCGCGCGGTTGGCCCACACCCCGGCGAAGCAGTCGGCTTGCAGCTCCTGGCGCACCAGCAGGCCGCCGTCGCCTTGCATCTGCCGGCCTTGCTGGCGGGCTGCCTGAATCTTCGCCGAGATGCCCAGCAGCGTCTGCACGTGATGTCCGACTTCATGAGCGATCACGTAGGCCTGGGCGAAGTCGCCGGCGGCCTTGAAGCGCTGGGACATTTCCCGGAAGAAATCCAGGTCCAGGTATACCTGTTGGTCTGCCGGGCAATAGAACGGCCCGCTGGCGGACGTGGCGCCACCGCAGGCGGAGTTCACCCGGCCGCGGAACAGGATCAGTTTGGGGTTCTTGTAGGTCAGGCCGTTTTCCTGGAACACCTGGGCCCAGGTGTCTTCGGTGTCGCCGAGTACGGCGCGCACGAAGTCGGCTTGTTCATCATTGGCCGGCGGCGCCTGGCGGGTTTGCGGGCTGACGGAGGGCGCTTGCTCGGTGAGCTGGCCGCTGAGTTGCCCGAGAATCTGCATCGGGTCCTGGCCGGTCAGCCAGCCGATGCCGACGATCAGCACGATGGCCGTCAGGCTCAGGCCCTTGCCGCCCCCAAAACGCATGCCACCGCCACCGCCGCCGCTGTCATCGCGGGCGTCTACCACGTTGTCGCTGCGTCGGCCTTTTTTCCATAGCATGTGGCAATCCTCTTTGTGAACCTGCAGCTCAGTGTTGTTGGTGTGTAGGGTTGGCGCCAGTCCGGCTGTCTGACGATGCTAAACGCTGCGTCGTCCGATCTGTATGAAGCTTGTGTCAGTCGCGGCAATACCCTTCGCCGGTGTCGACGATCAGGCAGTCCTTCTTGTCGGCCAGCCATTTCAGGCCAGTGGCTTCGCCGTCGCCAGCGCTCAGGATCTGCGGGCCGTCCGGGCGTTCAAAGGTGATGCCGTCTTCGGATGCCTGGCCCTTGAAGGTGCCGGAATCGTCGTCATCCAGGCCGTATTTCATGGTCAGTACATAGTGGCCGCGGCCGATGCTGTCGTCCTTGGCGATGGTCAGGTTCAGGCCTTCGACGCCAATCCACTTGCCGACCCATTTGTCGGTGGGCAGCACTTGCGGTACCAACGTTGCCTGGACAGACGGCGGGGCGGGCGTCTTGGCTGTCTCGGCTTGCTTGTCGCAGGCGCTGAGCAGCGTCAGGGTCGAAAGAATCAACAGGGTTTTTTTCATGGTGAGAAAGCCTTGGTTAAAAAACGCGCAGTGGGCGGGGCGGCGTGAAGCGTTGGACTGGAAAACCGCAATTTAGTGCGCTGTTCGAACAGTGTTTGGTTATGCTCTTGAGCGAGGCGCTTTACCCGTTCTAGATTATGCCGCGGTATGCGGCGGTCATTTCAGCCTGCCACTCAAGAGAATGCAATGACCCTCAGTACCCCACTTTCCGGCGTCAACCACCCGCTCAAAGGCATTTTGCTGATTGTGGTGGCGACCTTTCTGTTTTCCAGCCACGACGCGCTGTCCAAATACCTGGCCGGGTTCTACCCGATCGTGATGGTGGTGTGGGCCCGCTACCTGGTGCACACGCTGTTGATGGCCGGGATCTTCCTGCCGCAATCGGGCCTGCGGGTGCTGCGCAGCAAACGCCCTTTGCTGCAAGTGGCGCGGGCCTTGTGCCTGCTGGGCACCAGCCTGTTCTTTACGGCGGCGCTGCACTTTATCCCGTTGGCCGAAGCCACGGCGGTCAACTTTCTTGCGCCGATCCTGGTCACCGCGTTGTCGGTGCCGCTGTTGGGTGAGCACGTGACCCGCGGCCAATGGCTGGCGGTGATTTGCGGGTTTATCGGGGTGCTGATCATTGTGCACCCGGGCGGTGAGCTGTTCACCCCCGCGGTGTTGTTGCCGCTGACGTCGGCGTTGTTCTTCTGCTTCTACCAACTGCTCACCCGCATCCTCAGCAAGTACGACACCCCCACCACCAGCAACTTCTTCGCCGGGCTGTGCAACACCTTGGTGATGAGTGCGCTGGTGCCGTTCTTCTGGCAGGTGCCGAGCCTGTGGCACGGGGTGCTGATGCTGGCGCTGGGCACTTGCGGGATGACCGCACACTTGATGCTGACCCAGGCCTTCCGCTTCGCAGCGCCGGCCCTGCTGGCGCCGTTCGGCTATTGCCAGATCGTGTTTGCGGGGTTGTTGGGCTGGCTGGTGTTCAACCACACCCCGGACCTGACCACCGTGGTCGGGATCGGGGTGATTTGCCTGAGCGGGTTGGCCGCTGCCTGGCAGCAGCGGCGCAGGTAGGAAACTCAGACCTCGACGGTCGGAATCTTGCGCGGCGCCATGAAGTACATCCAGATCAGCGCGATGAAGTACATCGCCGGAATCAGGGTGAACAGCACGGTGTAGTTGTTGTTGGTCACGGTCAGGATATGGCCGACGATCTGGGTCATGAACATCCCGCCGATGGCCGCGCACATGCCGCCAAAACCAAACACCGTACTCATCATGTGCTTGGGCGTGTAGTCCATCACCAGGCTCCAGATGTTGGCGGTCCAGGCCTGGTGCGCGCCGATGGCCAGGGAAATCGCAAACACCGCGACCCACAGGTGGCTGGAGCCGGCGGCCATGATCACTCCGACGATGCAGCAGGCAAACAGCAACATCGACAGCAGCCGCGCCTTGATCGGGTTCATCCCGCGTCCGATCAGGAACGAAGACAGAATCCCACCGCCGATGCTGCCGAAGTCCGCCGTCAGGTAAATGATGATCAGCGGAATGCCCATCTGGGTCACGTTGATGCCCAGGTTGTATTGCTGATTCAGGAACGGCGGCAGCCAGTACAGGTAGAACCAGAACACCGGCGCGGTCATCGAGTAGGCGAGGGCGAAGGCCCAGGTGCCGCGCATCCGCAGGATCCGGCTGAACGGTACGCGGGGTTGTTCCGGTTCGACTTCCTGTTGCACGTAGTCCAGTTCCGATTGCTTCACGCTTGGATGGTCTTCCGGGTTGTAGTACTTCAAGCCCCAGAGCACCAGCCAGATCCCGCCCAGTGCCGACATGCACAGGAACGCCGCCTGCCAGCCCCACACGTGGAGGATCAGCGGCAGCAGCATCGGCGTCATCATCGCGCCGACGTTGGTGCCGGCGTTGAAGATCCCGGTGGCCACGGCACGCTCGCCAGCGGGGAACCACAGGCGGGTGGTCTTGACGCAGGCCGGGTAGTTGGCGGCTTCGGTCAGCCCGAGAATGAACCGGCAGACCATAAAGCCCACCGCCGAGGTGGCCAGGCCATGGGCGCCGGTGGCCAGGCTCCACAGCAGCACCGCGCAGAAGAACACGCGCTTGACGCCGACCCGGTCGATCAACCGGCCTTGCAGCACAAAGCCGATGGCGTAACCCACCTGGAACCAGAAGTTGATGTTGGCGTAGTCCATCGCCGTCCAGCTCATTTCCTTGGCCAGGATCGGTTGCATCACGCCGAGGGCGGCGCGGTCGATGTAGTTCAGGGTGGTGGCGAAAAACACCAGGGCCAGCATGCCCCAGCGGGTTTTACCGACAGCCATGGCGCCACGGATTTTGTCACCGATGCCGCTATGGGGATTGCTGTGGCCCACGGCCACGGCGGGATTTTGCGAAGGCATGAGGAAGTACCCGTTTTTTTGAAATTTTTATGGTGTGTTCAGGGTCTTGGTTAACCGAGGCCGCTCAATGGAAGCGGGGCTCAATGTGCTGTCGATGGTGCGCAGCGGCTAAAAAATCGTCAATTCGCCGATTGCCATTCTGTTCGATAATCGCCCATAAAACTAACCGGTTCGTACATTTCAATTGCTGTGATGAACCTGGCGGCCAATAATTTGCCGTAAACAAGACATGCCTCAATGCCGGGAGTCGCCCCATGCAACGCTCCATCGCCACCGTTTCCTTGAGCGGAACCTTGCCGGAAAAACTCGAAGCCATCGCGGCTGCCGGGTTTGATGGCGTGGAAATCTTCGAAAACGATCTGCTGTATTACGACGGCAGTCCGCGTGAAGTTAGGCAAATGTGCGCCGACCTCGGCATTGTCATCACCTTGTTCCAGCCGTTCCGGGACTTTGAGGGCTGCCGCCGCGACCGCCTGACACGCAACCTGGAGCGGGCCGAGCGCAAGTTCGACTTGATGCAGGAGCTGGGCACCGACCTGGTGTTGGTGTGCAGTAACGCGTCAGCCGATTCCGTGGGCGATGAAAGCATTCTGCTGGATGACCTGAGCCTGCTGGCCGAACACGCTGGCCGCCGGGGCTTGCGCATCGGCTATGAAGCGCTGGCCTGGGGCCGGCACGTCAACACCTGGCAGCAGGTGTGGAACCTGGTGCGCAAGATCGATCATCCGAGCCTGGGCGTGTTGCTCGACAGCTTCCACACCCTGTCTCTCAAGGGCGACCCGAGTGCGATTGCCGAGATTCCCGGCGACAAGATTTTCTTTGTGCAGATGGCCGATGCGCCGATCCTCGCGATGGATGTACTGGAATGGAGCCGGCATTTCCGCTGCTTCCCAGGCCAGGGCGAGTTCGACCTGGCGGGCTTTCTCGCCCCGATCATCAAGAGTGGCTACACCGGGCCGTTGTCCCTGGAAATCTTCAACGACGGCTTCCGCGCCGCGCCGACCCGGGCGAATGCCGCCGACGGCCTGCGCTCGCTGCTGTACCTCGAAGAGAAAACCCGCCAGCGATTGGAGCAAGAAGCGACGCCGGTCCCCGAGATCCTGTTTGAAACCCCGGCCGCCAGCGAATACGACGGCATCGAATTCCTGGAATTTGCCGTGGATGAAAACCTCGGTGCCAAGCTCACTTCATGGCTGGAGCGCCTGGGCTTCGTCAAGGCCGGGCAGCATCGATCCAAGAGCGTCAGCCTGTTGCGCCAGGGCGATATCAACCTGATCCTCAATTGCGAACCCTATTCCTTCGCCCATAACTTCTTCGAGGCCCACGGCCCGTCGTTGTGCGCCACGGCGATCCGGGTAAAGGACAGCGCCAAGGCCCTGGAGCGGGCGGTGGCCTACAAGGGCCAGCCGTATCGTGGGCTGGTCGGCCCCAACGAGCTGGAGCTGGCAGCGGTGCGCGCACCGGATGGCAGCCTGATCTACCTGGTGGACCAGCACGAAGGCGGCCTCTACGACACCGACTTCAACCTGCAACCGGCGAACGCCGCCAGCGGCGGCCTGCTGCGCATCGACCACATGGCCATGGCCTTGCCCGCCGACAGCCTCGACAGTTGGGTGTTGTTCTACAAAAGCTCGCTGGATTTCGAAGCCGACGACGAAGTGGTGCTGCCGGATCCCTATGGCCTGGTGAAAAGCCGGGCACTGCGCAGCCGTTGCAGCTCGATTCGCCTGCCGCTGAATATTTCCGAGAACCGCAACACCGCGATTTCCCACGCGCTGTCGAGCTATCGCGGCTCGGGCGTGCACCACATTGCCTTCGACTGCGCGGACATTTTCGCCGAGGTCAGCCGGGCCAAGGATGCGGGCGTGCCGCTGCTGGATATCCCGCTGAACTATTACGATGACCTGGCGGCACGGTTTGATTTCGATGACGAGTTCCTCAGCCAGCTCGCGTATTACAACGTGCTGTACGACCGCGATGCCCAGGGCGGTGAACTGTTTCACGTTTATACCGAACCGTTCGAGGGCCGGTTTTTCTTCGAGATCATCCAGCGCAAGAACGGTTACGCCGGCTACGGTGCGGCCAACGTGGCGGTGCGCCTGGCGGCCATGGCCAAGTCCCGCAGCGGTGCGGTGCGCCAGGCCAGGTTGTAAGGTGCCGGCGCTTCCTTCGGCGTGCGGCGCGGCCCATAATCAGCGCCTGCACCTAAGGCCGTGAGCGCACCATGACCCTGACCTCCGAGCTTCCCGCCGCGGCCACCGCACCGCGCAAGAGCCGCAAGAACAACCCGGAAAAGACCCGCGAGAACATTCTCCAGGAAGCCATCGTCGAGTTTGTCACCCAGGGCCTTTCCGGCGCCCGGGTGGACGCGATCGCGGAGCGTATCCAGACCTCCAAGCGCATGATCTATTACTACTTCGGCAGCAAGGAGCAGCTCTACGTCGAGGTGCTGGAGAAACTCTACGGCGACATTCGCAACACCGAGACACGGATGAACCTGACGGCCCTGGAGCCCCGGGAAGCGATCCGCCGGCTGGTGGAATTCACCTTTGATCACCACGATCAGAACGTGGATTTTGTGCGCATCGTGAGCATCGAGAACATCCACAACGCCGAGTATGTAAAGCAGTCGACGTCGATCAAGGCGATGAACAGCAACATCCTCGAAGCCCTTGGCACCACGTTGCGCCGGGGCGCCGAGTTGGGGTTGTTCCGGGAAGGGCTGGAGCCGCTGGACGTGCACTTGCTGATCAACTCGTTCAGCTTCTACCGGGTGTCGAACCGCCACACCTTCAGCGAGATCTTTCAGATCGAGTTGTCGGATGAGGCGGTCAAGCAGCGGCATCGGGCGATGATCTGCGAGTCGGTGTTGCGCTACCTGCAGGCTTGAGTTCAACACCGAGCAAAATGTGGGAGCGGGCTTGCTCGCGAAGGCGGTGGGTCAGTAAAACATCCGGTGGCTGACACTCCGCATTCGCGAGCAAGCCCGCTCCCACATTTCTAATCCGGTTTCTACAGTTGGGTGGTCATGCTCTGGAAGTGCGCGAGCATGCGCTCTGCATCCGCCACTTCGCCAGTGAACAACTCAAACGCCTTCACCGCCTGAAACACCGCCATGTTGCCGCCATCCAGGGTGCGGCAACCCAGGGCGCGGGCGTTGCGCAGCAGTTCGGTTTCCAGTGGGAAGTAGACGATCTCCGCTACCCACAAGTCGGCGCGCAAGGTGCCCAACGGCACCGGCATGCCCGGCAGCTTGGCCATGCCCATTGGCGTAGTATTCACCAGGCCATCGGCTTCGGCCATGGCGCTTTCCAGGTCATTGCCGGCCTGCGCCCGGCCGGCACCGAAATGCTGGTTTAGGTTGTCTGCCAGGCTGCGGGCACGTTCGGCGTCCATGTCGAAAATGCTCAAGCGTTCCACGCATTCACCCAGCAGCGCATGGGCGACTGCCGCCCCGGCGCCGCCCGCGCCCATCTGCACCACGAACTTGCGAGCCACATCACTCAAGCCCCGGCGAAAGCCTTCGGCAAAGCCCAGGCAGTCGGTGTTGTGGCCGATGCGTTTACCGTCGCAAAGCACCACGGTGTTCACCGCGCCGATGCCCCGCGCTTCGGGCGACAGTTCGTCCAGCAGCGGCAGGATCGCCTGCTTGCACGGGTAGGTGATGTTCAAACCGGTGAAGTTCATCTGTTCGGCCGCCATCAACAGGTCGGGCAGGGCGCGGGTATCCACCTGTAGCCGGTCGAGGTCGATCAGGCGATAGAGGTAACGCAGGCCCTGGGCATCGCCTTCATGCTCATGCAGGGCCGGGGTGCGGGAAGCCTGGATGCCGGCGCCTATCAGGCCGGCCAGAATTCGACGTTTGGACACCGCGCTCATCCCTTCAAGGTCTTGCTGAAATGTTCGAGGGCGAGGTGATAACCGTGGCTGCCAAACCCGGCCAGCACCGCCTTGGCAATCGGCGACACGAACGAGTGATGACGGAACGCTTCCCGGGCATGCACGTTGGACAAATGCACTTCGATCACCGGTACTTCACTGGCCACCAGCGCGTCGCGGATCGCCACCGAAGTGTGGGTCCAGGCTGCCGGGTTGATCACGATGCCGGCGCAACGGGCGCGGGCGCCGTGGATCCAGTCCAGCAATTCGCCTTCGTGGTTGGTCTGGCGGAATTCGACTTTCAGGCCCAGTTGCTCGGCGCTGCGGCCACACAGGGCAGCAAGGTCGGCCAGGGTTTCATGGCCATAAGTGGCGGGCTCGCGAGTGCCGAGCAGGTTGAGGTTGGGGCCGTTGAGCACCAGCACGATGGGCGGCATAGAGGGTTCTCCACTGTTGTTTTTATGTAGGTCGATAAAATGTACTGAATGGTTAATTTGGTCAATCGCGTGGGTGGGAACCGTTCGATTACCGAACGCTGAATGAAAACCACCGTTGTGTGGATCAGAGTTGATATCAATTGAAAATCATTCTCGACAACGCTTAAGATGCCCGCCTGTTTCCTTAACATTCCAGGGAGTCGGTTTGTCGGACGTGGATCTCAAAGGCCTGTTTCTCAAGCACGCCGATACTCTGCGCGGGTATCTCGCACGCAAGGTACGGGACCCGCAGTTGGCCGCAGACCTGGTGCAGGAGAGTTTCCTGCGCCTGGCGCAAAAGCCGGCCGGCGAGCGCATCGACAACTCCCAGGGCTATCTCTATCGCACGGCCGGCAATCTGCTGATCGACCATATCCGCCAGGAGGCGCGGCGCAAGACCGACTCCGTGCCCCATGAGGCGCTGGCCGAGATTGAAGATGAAATGGCCGGGTTGGAGGCTCAGGCGATGGCGCAGCAACAGCGGCAGGCATTGAAGCAGGCACTGGCGGAATTGCCGGAGCGTACCCGGCAGATTTTCCGTCTCAACCGGATCGAGGGCATGACCCATGCCCAGGTCGCGCGCCACCTGGGCATTTCCGACAGCTCAGTGCAAAAGCACCTGGCCAAGGCGCTGGCGTATGTCATGCAGCGTTTGCAGGAAGGTGAGGCGGGGCCGTCCGACGAATGAATTACCGACAAATCTGGGGTCAGACGTCACAGCGTTATATAACGAAAAATTCGAGATTCACACGTGAATAGCCCGGGTCCGCAACAGCACAGCATTACCGAGGCGGCTGCCGATTGGGCGGTGCGCCTGCACGCCGGCGCCCTGACCGATCAGGAGCAGGCCGAGCTGCGCCAATGGATCGCCAGAGACAGCCGCCATGAAGCGGCGCTGCGTTTTGCCGAGCAGACGTGGGCGGCGCTGGGCGAGGTGCATCGCGATGAGACGGTGCATCGCCAGCGGCCGCCCGCTACCGCTGCGCCGGTGCGCGGCCCTCGTCGGCGCAGGCCGTGGCGCATGGCGGCGAGTGTTGCGCTGTTGCTGGTGGTGGCGGGCGTCGGCTGGGTGCGCGGGCCTGAGGCGCTGCTGCAGGTGCAGGCCGATTACTTCACCCAAAAAGGCGAAGTGCGCACCGTGCACCTGGCGGACGGCAGCAGCGTGCAACTGGATTCTGCGAGTGCGATCAAGCTGGATTTTGACGGTGTGCAGCGGCGCATCAGCCTGATCAAAGGCTCGGCCATCTTTGATGTGGCGCCCATGGCCGGTGAGGAAAAAAGACCGTTCGTGGTGCACAGCGCCAGCGGGCAAACCCGTGCCCTGGGCACGCGGTTTGTGGTCGAGCGTGAGGACGACCGGCAGGCCTGGGTCGGAGTGTTGCAGCACAGTGTGGCCGTCACGCTGCAGGCGCTGCCGCAGAAAGCAACTGTGCTCAAGGAAGGCCAGGCTGCGCGCTACAGCCCGGAGAACGGCGTGGTCGCCCTCGACGACTTCGACCTGGAGCGCGCCACCAGTTGGCGTCGCGGTGTGCTGATCTTCGACCGCTTGCCGCTGGCCAAGGTCATCGAACAGCTCAACCGCTACCGGCCGGGCAAGGTGGTGCTGACCAATGCCGACCTCGGCACCCGTGAAGTCAGCGGCGTGTTCCGCCTCGATATGCTCGACACGGCCCTCGGCACCCTGACCGAAGAATTACAGGTGCAGCGCTTTGATCTGGCGGGGCTGAGCCTGATCTATTGATGGGGTCGCCGGGCCCCGTTTACGCCCTTTGAAAAAACTTTCAAAAAAGCCTTACTGAGTTCCGACGCCTGATACGTCCTGTTAAGTGAGAAGTATTCGCATAAACAAGAATGGTCAGCGAAGGGATAACGTCGATGTCTGCAATCACCAAGGGGCGCAACACCGGTAGCCGGTTGGCCCTTGCCATCCACCTGGGGCTGTTAGCCTCCGCCTGCCAGGTGCAGGCCGCCGAGGCGCCAGTCGGTGAATCACAGCCTGTCACGTTGACGTTTGATATTGCGGCGCAACCCTTGGGCCTTGCCGTACTGACGTTCGCCGACCAGGCCGGGTTGCAAGTGTTGTTCGACAGCGCGCGCCTGCAAGGCCTCACCAGCACCGCGCTCAAGGGCCGTTACAGCGCCCAGGAAGGCCTCGGCCGATTGGTGGGCAGTGCACCGGTGGAATACCGCTTTACCGGGGACCGGCAGGTGACGCTGACTCGCGTCGGCGCCGACCATGACGGTGCGCTGACCGTGGGCACCACCACCATCACCGGCAACACCAACGGCAAGCCAAGCGACTGGGTGTACGACACACCGCGCTCGGTGGCCGTGATCAGTCGCGAGCAGATCGACAAACGCCCACCACGCCATGCCGCCGACATGCTCGAAGAAACCGCCGGCGTGTACACCGCCGTCAACCAGCGTGACCCGGGCCTGTCGGTGAACATCCGCGGCGTGCAGGACTACGGCCGGGTCAACATGAACATCGACGGCATGCGCCAGAACTTCAACGTCAACGGCCACCAGCAGCGCAACGGCACGATGTTGATCGACCCGGAATTCATCTCCAGCATCGAAATCGACAAGGGCAGCCAGTCCGGGCAGGGCGGTGCTGCCGTGTTGGGCGGGATTGCATCCTTCAAGACCCTGGAGGCCAGTGAGTTCCTGGCCGATGGCAAGGACTATGGCGGGCGTCTGCGTGCCGGTAGCGGGATTGGTGAACTGGGTAACGGCACCTATTTCAACGGCAGCGGTGTGTTTGCCTTTGGCGACGAGCGCGGCGACGTGCTGCTGGGGTACAGCGAACGGCATTTTGGCGACTACCGCGCCGGTACTCACAACGACCAGAAACTGGGTACTCATTTGCGCGCTCGTGACTCCCAGCCTGCGGCCTTCGACGATTGGCTGAACAGTGAGGTCGGTGACACCGGCAGCGTGACCCGCTCGCAAATCGTCAAGTTCGGCCTGAACCTGCCCAATGACCAACGGGTGCAACTGAGCTACCTGGAAAGTGACAGCGACAGCAATGACGCGTGGGCCTACACCGCCCCGGATAACCAGAGCGTGTACTACCAGCGCGTCAGCAAGAACAACCTCAATGCCAGGAACGTCGGACTGGATTATCGCTACACGCCGGATAACCCGCTGATCGATTTCAAGGCCAAGGTCTACTACGTCACCACACAGATGGACCGGGACAATGCGCCCAACACCGCGTCGCTGACCTCCGGCAACTATGTGGCGGGCTACACGGATCATTTTCAGACCGATACCTGGGGTGTACAGGGCGACAACACATCGCGGTTCGACTTCGATGCGTTGGGTCATGTGAGTTGGAACTACGGCGTGGAGGTGTATCAAGACAAGTTCAAGCCCAGTACCAACAAGGTCGAGGCCACCAACCTTTCCGGCCTGTTGCCTTACGTTGAAGGCGGGACGCCCGGTGGCAAACGCACCATCGCCAGCCTGTTCAACAACCTGCAGTACGAATATGGCGACTGGCTGACGCTGGATGCGGGCTTGCGGTACGACCGCTATCGGCTGGAAGGGGTCACCGGGATGACGCTGTACCGGCGCGATCGGTTCTACAGCAGCACGGTAGGTGCCAAGCGTGTCGAGGAGGTTTTCGACATTGATAGAGAAGAGGGCCAGTTCTCTCCCACGTTCGGTATCGGCATAAAGCCGGGGCTGGACTGGATGCAACTCTACGCCCGCTGGGGCAAGGGCTGGCGCCCGCCGGCGGTGACGGAAACCTTCATGACCGGGCGTCCTCACGGTGGCAGCTCATCAGAGCGGGTGTTTCCCAACCCGTTCCTGAAACCCGAAGAGTCGCGGGACTGGGAAATGGGCGTGAACGTATTCAAAGAGGGACTGCTGTTCGGTGACGACCGCCTGGGCATGAAGGTGGCTTACTTCGATACCCGGATCGAGAACTTCTCTTTCCTCAATCACAGCGTCAGTTTGCCGGAGACCTCCGTCGGCGGTTTTCTCGGCACGATGGCGTACGTCAATAACACCAACCCCACGCGCTTTCGGGGGGTGGAGTACCAGCTCAACTACGACATGGGGCGGGCGTACGCCAACCTTAGTTACACCCACATGATCGGCAGTAATGAGTTCTGCTCGAAGAACTATTACATGGGCGGGGCGAAGAAGAACGGGCCGTCCACCACACGCTATGAACGCTACACCCGGCCAAACGGCACGATCGGCCTGCGCCCGGTGACCACGTATGAGGTGCTGGACGACGATGTCGCCAACAACAAGGAAAGCTGTGGCCGGATCATGGGCAACGCCACCTATATGCCGGCTGATCGCGGCTCGCTGACCCTCGGCGCGCGCTTCCTGGAAAAGCGACTCGATATGGGCGTCCGCGTGCGCTACAGCTCAGGCAATGGCGAGAACCTCGACTCACAAGGTTATGACTTCATCGACCAGGCGCTATGGCCCCAGTACACCCTCTATGACCTGTACGCCAGCTACTGGATGACCGAGCAATTGAACATCGCCCTGGCGCTGGAAAACGCCACCGATGAGGCCTACTTCGTTGCCATGGGGGACGCCAATAACCTGAGCCTGGCGCGCGGGCGAACGTTGAGCGGGATGCTCGAATACAAGTTCTGATCAAGGTGCCACGGCACTTTATCAACCAACGGTTTTGCCCAAGGGTGGGCAAAAAGTGCGCTGTATGAGCGTGCTGATCAATCGTGTTGTTTATAACGAGGTTAAGTGATGACTATTTCTGTTAGTTACGAAGCTGCGCTCGGTGCTTACTCCGTCTCGGACTACCTGACCGACTGGGCACTGGGGTTCAACACTGCGGGTCACGGCAGCAGCAACACCGGCGGCTTCAGCAACGGCTCCCTGAGCGGCGACCAGTATTCGACCCACGGCGCCAACAATTCCGACTACGCGTTCATTGCCGACAGCAACACCAGCAACGGCCTGCACTACGTATTCAACCCGGCGCTGCCAGCCAGCCACAACGAAAACCACTACCTGTGGGGCAACCTGGATAACGTTCAACTGGGCACCGGCCTGGGCGGCGGCAATGGCAGCGACTTCACCCTCGATGCGTTCAAAGTGGCTTTCAACGGCCTTGACTTGAGCGCGGCACAAGGTGCAGGCCGCGTCGGCAACGACGTTCAGAACGTGATCTACAGCCTGATGCAAGGCAACACCTCGGCACTGGAAACCGTGCTCAACAACCTGCTGGACGACTTCGGCCTGTCCACCGCCAACACCTTCGACGAGATCTCGGCCGGCCTGGCAGCACACGCTACGGCAACCACCACCGACGTCGCCCTGGTAGGCGTGCAGGACGTTGCACAGGACTGGGCACTCGCTGCCTGATGTGGCTGCGCAATGAAAAAAGCGAATGGAAGATCGCTCTCCCATTCGCTGCGTAAACCCCGTCGTCGCCGTGAGTTTCGAAGGCCAGGGCGACGGCGGTGACAAATTCTGCGCAGCGGCGCGCGGCGTGTCAAACGCGGGCGGCGCTTCCCGATTTCCCCCATGAGACTCCCTCGATGCGCCATGCCGGCAACGAAACCCTGGCCGCTCTCACGGCCTATAAAAGTGGCTTCCTCAACATTGGCTTGTTTTCGGCAGTGATCAACCTGTTGATGCTGGCTCCGGCGCTGTACATGTTGCAGGTCTACGACCGGGTGCTGGCCTCCGGCAACTCGATGACCCTGTTGATGCTGACGCTGATGATCCTTGGCTTGTTCGGCTTGATGGGCGCGCTGGAGTGGGTGCGCAGCCAGGTGGTGATCCGTCTTGGCACACAGATGGACATGCGCCTGAACCAGCGGGTGTACGACGCCGCGTTCGAGGCGCAACTCAAGGGCGGTACCCAGGCGGCTGGGCAGGCGTTGAGCGACCTGACGACCTTGCGCCAGTTCGCCACCGGCCAGGCGCTGTTCGCATTTTTTGATGCGCCGTGGTTTCCGGTGTACTTGCTGGTGATCTTCCTGTTCCACCCCTGGCTCGGCGTCCTGGCGCTGGCCGGTGCGCTGATGCTGATGGCGCTGGCGTGGGCCAACCAGCACATCTGCCAGGCACCGTTGACTCAGGCCAATCAGCTGTCGATCAGCGCCAGCCAGCAGGCCACGGCCAACCTGCGCAATGCCGAAGCCATCGAAGCCATGGGCATGCTGGCAACCCTGCGTGCGCGCTGGTTTGCCCAGCACCAGGCGTTTCTGGCGGCGCAGAACCTGGCCAGTGAAAAGACCGCTGCCATCAGTGCCTGGTCCAAGGGCGTACGCCTGGCGTTGCAGTCATTGGTCCTCGGTCTGGGCGCATTGCTGGCGGTGCAGGGGGCGATTACGCCGGGCATGATGATCGCCGGCTCGATCCTGATGGGGCGGGTACTGAGCCCTATCGACCAGCTGATCGGCGTGTGGAAACAGTGGAGTTCGGCGCGCCTGGCCTATGACCGTTTGACCCTGATGCTGGCGGCCAACCCGGCGCGCACCGAGCGCATGAGCTTGCCGGCGCCCAGCGGCCAGTTGACGGTCGAGCAGGTAAGCGCGTGTGCGCCTGGCAGTCGTCGGCCTGCATTGGCCAACCTCGGGTTCAGCCTGCCTGCCGGTGACGTGCTGGGCGTGATCGGGCCTTCCGGTTGCGGTAAGTCGACCCTGGCGCGGTTGCTGGTGGGGGCCTGGGCGCCCTTGGCCGGCAAGGTGCGGCTCGACAGCGCGGACCTGGCGCAATGGGACAAGCAGCAACTCGGCCCGCACATTGGGTATCTGCCCCAGGACATCCAGCTGTTCGCCGGCAGCATTGCCGACAACATCGCGCGTTTCGACACCGTGGATTCGGACAAGGTGCTCGCTGCCGCGCAAATGGCCGGCGTGCATCAACTGATCCTGCAGTTGCCCCAAGGCTACGACACCCAACTGGGGGAGGGCGGTGCCGGGTTGTCCGGCGGGCAGAAGCAACGTGTCGCGCTGGCGCGAGCGCTGTACGGCGTGCCTGCGCTGATCGTACTGGATGAGCCCAATTCCAATCTCGATGAGGCCGGCGAGCAGGCCTTGCTCCATGCCATCACCTTGCTCAAGGCGCAGCGTCGCACGCTGGTGCTGATCACCCACAAGACCCCTGTGCTGGCGTTGACGGACCAATTACTGATTCTGCGGGACGGCCAGTTGCAGGCGTTCGGGCCCACGGCGCGGGTGCTGGAGGCCACGCAGAAACCGGCGGCCGCGCCGCCCAAACCGGTGTCGGCGATGAGCATGAGCTACCGCCTCGGTGAAGGAAAAAAAGCATGAGCCGACCTGTGCTTGTGACGGACAACAGCGTGCCGCCGGTGAACAACGTGCTGGCGCTGGACGATAAAAAATACGCGCGCCTGGGCTGGTTGCTGGTGCTCGGCGGGTTTGCCGGGTTCCTTGGCTGGGCCGCGCTGGCACCGTTGGACAAGGGTGTGGCGGTGTCCGGCAAGGTCATGGTGTCGGGGCACCGCAAGACGGTGCAGCACCCCGCGGGCGGGATCGTCGAGCGGATCGAGGTGCGCGATGGCGAGGTGGTGAGCGCCGGCCAGGTATTGGTCCGCCTGAAGGAAACCCCGTTGCGCGGGCAGATGCAGTCTTTGCGCAGCCAGTTCATTGCGTCCCGGGCCAGCGAAGCGCGCTTGAGTGCCGAGAGCGAAGGCTTGTCGGCCATCGTCTTCGGCCCCGAACTGCTGAACGAGCCTGAGGCCGCCGCCACCTTGAGCCTGCAACGGCAACTGTTCAGCAGTCGCGCCCAGGCCCTGGCCACGGAGCAGCAAGGCCTGCGGGAAACCATCGCCGGGGCCGAGGCACAATTGCGCGGCACCCGGGAATCCCAGGCCAGCAAAGTGCTGCAACGCACCGCGATGAATGAACAACTGCAAGGCCTGCGCGAGCTGGCGCGGGACGGCTACATTCCGCGCAATCGGCTGCTGGAAAATGAACGGCTGTATGCCCAGCTCGACGGTGCGATTGCCGAGGATTTCGGCCGCATCGGCCAGTTGCAACGGCAAGTCCTTGAACTGCGCCTGCGCATCCGCCAGCTCGGCGAAGACTTCCAGAAAGACCTGCGCGGCCAACTGGCCGAAACCCGCACCCGCAGCGACGACTTGCGCAACCGGTTGGCCTCGGCCGAATTCGAACTGGCCAACAGCCTGGTGCGCGCGCCGGCGACTGGCGTGGTGGTGGGGCTGGAGGTGTACACCGAAGGCGGCGTGATCAAGCCCGGCCAGGCGCTGATGGACATCGTGCCCCAGGGCGAACCACTGCTGGTGGAAGCGCGGGTGCCGGTGCAGATGGTCGACAAGGTGCACCCGGGCTTGCCGGTGGAGTTGCTGTTCTCGGCGTTCAACCAGAGCACCACCCCCCGCATTGCCGGTGAAGTGACGCTGGTGTCGGCCGACCGCCAGGTCGACGAGCGCACCGATGAGCCGTATTACACCTTGCGCGCCCAGGTCAGTGCAGCTGGCATGCGCCAGCTCGACGGCTTGCAGATTCGCCCGGGCATGCCGGTGGAAGCGTTCGTCAAAACCGGTGAGCGCTCGATGCTCAACTACCTGTTCAAACCCTTGATGGATCGGACTCACATGGCGTTGGTGGAAGAATGAAGGCGCTGTTATTCGGTCTGTGTTGTGCCTGCAGTGGATCGGTTCAGGCGCTGGGATTGCTCGACGCCTATGACTTGGCCCTGCGCAACGATCCGACGTTTCAGGCGGCAATCCAGGAGCGCGAGGCCGGCGAGGAAAACCGCATCATCGGCCGCGCCGGGCTGTTGCCGAACCTGTCCTGGAGCTACAACAACTCGCGCAATGAGTCCGAAGTCACCCAGTCGACGGCGGTGGGCAACATCACCAGCGACCGCGATTACCGCAGCTATGCCTCGACCCTGACCCTGCAACAACCGCTGCTCGATTACGAAGCCTATGCGCGCTATCGCCAGGGTGCAGCGCAGGCGCTGTTTGCCGATGAACGCTTTCGCAGCAAGAGCCAGGAACTGGCCGTGCGGGTGTTGAGCGCCTACAGCCAGGCATTGCTGGCCCAGGAGCGGATCGAGCTGAGCCGCGCCCAGAAACGCGCGTATGCCGAGCGCCTGCAACTCAATGAACGGCTGCTCAAGGGCGGCGAGGGCACCCGCACCGATGTGCTGGAAACCCAGGCACGCCTGAGCCTGGCCCAGGCCGAAGAGATCGAATCCCTGGACACCCAGGACGCAGCCTTGCGCGAGCTGGAAGCGATTGTGGGCCAGCCGTTGCAGATAGACGAGTTGGCGCCGCTGACTCGCCAGTTCGAGATCCCGCCGCTGGAGCCCAACCGTTTCGAGACCTGGCGGGAAATAGCGATGGCCAACAACCCGGAGCTCAAATCCCAGCACCACGCGCTGGACGTCGCCGAATACGAAGTGGAGCGCAAGCGCGCCGGGCACATGCCCAAGGTCAGCCTGTATGCGAGCAGCCGCCAGACCAGCTCGGATTCGGAAAGCAGCTACAACCAGAAGTACGACACCAACAGCGTCGGCATCCAGGTCAGCCTGCCGCTGTTCGCCGGTGGCTCGGTGTCGGCGTCAACCCGTCAGGCCGCCAATCAACTGTCCCAGGCCCAATATGAACTGGACGCGCAGACCGCCAGGACGCTGATCGAACTGCGCAAGCAATTCAACCTCAACACCAGCGGCGCGGCCAAAGTGCGGGCGTATGAAATGGCGGTCAGCTCGGCCACCGCCCTGGTGACGGCGACGAAGAAAAGCGTGACCGGTGGCGAGCGCGTCAACCTCGATGTGCTGGATGCCGAGCAGCAACTGTTCACGGCACGCCGCGACCTGGCGGATGCGCGGCATGCGTATCTGCTGGCGCGGATACAACTGAAGTATTTTGCAGGGTTGCTGAACGAGCAGGACCTGCGGGCGTTGGCGGGGTATTTCCAGCCATCGGCATGATGGCTATATCGGCTAACACACCGATCCACTGTGGGAGCTGTCGAGCCTTGGCGAGGCTGCGATGGCGGCGGGGCTGATGACATTTTTCTGTCTGACCCACCGCCATCGCGGCCTCGCTAAAGCTCGACGGCTCCCACATTTTGATTTTTGCAATGCTGGGGATTTAACGCCGGGTCAGCAACACACCCGATTCCATGTGGTGCGTCCACGGGAACTGGTCAAACATGGCGCACTGGGTAATCCGGTGCGTGTCATGCAGTTGCGCAATGTTCGCCGCCAACGTCTCCGGGTTGCAGGAGATGTACAGGATGTTCTCGAAGCGCCGGGTCAGCTCGCAGGTGTCCGGGTCCATGCCGGCACGCGGCGGGTCGACGAACACGCTGCCAAACTCGTAGCTCTTGAGGTCGATGCCGTGCAGGCGGCGGAACGGCCGCACTTCATTCAAGGCCTCGGTCAGCTCTTCGGCAGACAAACGCACCAGGGTGACGTTATCCACCGCGTTTTCATCGAGGTTGCTCAGTGCCGCGTTCACCGAAGTCTTGCTGATCTCGGTGGCCAGCACTTTGCGCACGCGAGTGGCCAGGGGCAGGGTGAAGTTGCCGTTGCCGCAGTACAGCTCCAGCAAGTCGTCACTGCGATCGCCCAGGGCTTCGAATGCCCAGTTGAGCATCTTCTGGTTCACCGTGCCGTTGGGCTGGGTGAACGCGCCTTCAGGCTGGCGATAGCTGAAGGTGCGACCGCCGACGTCGAGTTTCTCGACCACGTAATCGCGGCCGATCACATCGCGCTTGCCCTTGGAGCGGCCGATGATGCTGACGTTCAGGTCCGCCGCCAGCTTGTTCGCCGCCGTATGCCAATGCTCATCCAGCGGGCGGTGATAGCACAGGGTAATCATCGCGTCGCCGGCCAGAGTGGTGAGGAACTCCACCTGGAACAGCTTGTGGCTCAGGGCGGCGCTGGCTTGCCAGGCGGCCTTGAGTTGCGGCATCAACTGGTTGATGCGCAGGCTGGCAATCGGAAACTCTTCAATGAGGATCGGTGTGCGCTTGTCCTCCTGGGAGAACATTGCGTAGTGGCGCTGACCCTCTTCGCGCCACAGGCGGAACTCCGCCCGCAGGCGGAAGTTCTGCAACGGCGAGTCGAAAACCTGAGGCTCTGGCGCGTCGAACGGCGCCAGCAGGTCACGCAGGCGCGTGACCTTTTCTTCCAGTTGAACGGTGTAGCTTGCGGCGTCAAAAGTCATGCGTTGAACCAGCCCAGCTTGATCACAAACAGAATCGACAGGATCACCAGCGCCGGGTTCAGCTCACGGTAGCGGCCCGAAAGCAGCTTGATGGCGGTCCAGGCGATGAAACCGAAGGCAATGCCGTTGGCGATGGAATAAGTGAATGGCATCGCCAGGGCGGTGATCACCACCGGTGCGGCGACGGTGATGTCGTCCCAGTCGATTTCGGCCAGGCCCGAGGTCATCAGCACGGCGACGAACAGCAGCGCCGGTGCGGTGGCGAAGGCCGGAACGCTGGCCGCCAGTGGCGAGAAGAACAGCGCCAGCAGGAACAGGATCGCGACCACGACAGCGGTCAAACCGGTACGGCCACCGGCGCTCACGCCCGCCGCCGATTCGATGTAGCTGGTGGTGGTCGAGGTGCCCAGCAGCGAGCCGGCCATGGCCGCCGTACTGTCAGCGATCAGCGCACGGCCCATTTTCGGCATGTGGCCGTCCTTGCCCATGAGACCCGCGCGCTTGGCGACGCCGATCAGGGTGCCGGAGTTGTCGAACAGGTCGACGAACAGGAACGCGAAAATCACGCTCACCAGGCCGATGTCCAGGGCGCCCTTGATGTCCAGTTGCAGGAAGGTCGGGGCCAGCGAAGGTGGCATCGACATCACGCCGCCGAACGGGGTGAAGCCCAGCACGATGGAGGCGATGGTCACCACCAGGATGCCGATCAATACCGCGCCGCGCACTTTCAGGGCTTCCAGCGCAACGATCAGCGCGAAGCCGAGGGTGGCGAGGATCGGCGCGGGTTGTTTCAGGTCGCCCAGGCCCACCATGGTGGCCGGGTTGCTGACCACGATGCCGGCGTTGTGCAGGGCGATCAGCGCCAGGAACAGGCCGATACCCGCCGCAATCGCCGAGCGCAGGGGCAGCGGGATGCTGTTGATGATCCATTCGCGGATGCGGAAGATCGACAGCAGGAAGAACAGCACCGCCGAGATGAACACCGCACCCAGCGCCACTTGCCAGGTGTGGCCCATGTGCAGGACCACGGTGTAGGTGAAGAATGCGTTGAGGCCCATGCCCGGTGCCAGGGCAATCGGGTAGTTGGCGATCAGGCCCATCACGGTGGAACCGATGGCCGCCGCCAGGCAGGTCGCAACAAAGACCGCGCCCTTGTCCATGCCGGTCTCGCCGAGAATGCTCGGGTTGACGAACAGGATGTAGGCCATGGCCAGGAAGGTGGTGACGCCCGCGAGAATCTCGGTGCGCACATTCGTGTTGTGTGCCTTGAGTTGAAACAGCTTTTCCAGCATGCCTGCTCCCTGTGACGCTATCTTGCGTCGTTATTTGTTGACCTCTAAGTCAAAGCACAAACTGCGCCAAGCGCCTGTGGTTCCAGAGAGGATCGGAAAAAGCGGCGCATCATACCAGCAGCCGAGGGCCAGTGGCGCATAGGCTTGATCATGGCCTTGAGGCATACTGCGCCGACGTTTATTACAGGGTCATCGACAGCATGAAAAAAGCCAGCGCCTGGAGTCTAGCTCTGTTCGGTTGCATCGGCCTGTGGCTCGGTGCGGCACCGGCGTGGGGCGCGCCTGCACCGGCGTTGAGCGAGGTGCGGGTATTCAAGGTTCAGTCGGCCAAGTGCACTGAAACCATTCCCGAGCGGGCCGACAGCACCCAGATGTGCACGCACCGGGGGCAGACACTGGTGTACGTGATGGAAGTCGGCCTGGGCAACAGCCCACAGGCATTTTTCGACGGCGCGTCGGTGCCCCGTATCAGCACCACCGCCGTCTGCCAGGTGGGTTCCATCAGCCAGCCATGCAGCGGCGCGGGAACGTTGATGGGCTACATCTATACGTTCCAGCTGGATAATGTCGAAGCCGGCGGCACGTTCCAGTACAGCAACACCTCGATCAACCCGCCGCGCAACCAACTGGTTACCACCCTCAGCATTCGCTGATCGCCACCCATCAATTGCCTTGAACGCTCATAACCCCGGGAAGTCGTACCGCTAAGACGGCGACTTCCCAGAACGCCGCGATTGCACACCAATCCGTGAGGTGTTTATGAGCGCAACCCCCAATGGCGCGGCGGCCAAGCCGTTCGTCAGTCATCCGATACGCCTGACCCTCAATCGGGACCCCATCCAACTGGATGTATTGCCCTGGACCACCCTGCTGGACCTGCTGCGCGAGCAACTGGACCTGACGGGCACCAAGAAGGGCTGCGACCACGGCCAGTGCGGCGCCTGCACCGTGTTGCTCAATGGTAAGCGGGTGAACGCCTGCCTGACCCTGGCGGTGATGTGCGACGGTGCCGAGTTGACCACCATCGAAGGCCTGGCCTCGGGCGAAGACCTGCACCCGATGCAACAGGCCTTTATCAAGCACGATGCCTTCCAGTGTGGCTACTGCACGCCGGGGCAAATCTGCTCGGCGGTGGGCCTGGCCCGTGAAGGCCGTGCCCACGACACCGCGCAAATCCAGGAACTGATGAGCGGCAACCTGTGCCGCTGCGGCGCCTACAACAACATCCGCGATGCCATCGAAGAAGCCTTGCCGGCGTGCCGCGTGCAGGGAGGTGAGCAATGAATCCCTTCCATTACAGCAAGCCGGCCGACGTGCAGGAGGCGGTGCACCTGGTCAGCCCGGCGTCGCGGTTTATCGCCGGTGGCACCAACCTGCTGGACCTGATGAAAGAGAACATCAGCCGCCCGGAGCACCTGATTGATATCACCGGGCTGCCACTTCGCGACGTGGAAGAAACTCCCGGGGGCGGCTTGATGATCGGTGCCCTGGTGAGCAACGCCGACCTGGCCTGGCACCCGCTGATCGAGGAACGTTACCCGCTGCTGTCCCAGGCCATCCTCGCCGGCGCCTCGCCGCAATTGCGCAATATGGCCAGTACCGGCGGCAACCTGCTGCAACGCACCCGTTGCTACTACTTCTATGACGCCGCCGTGCCCTGCAATAAACGCGAGCCCGGCAGTGGCTGCCCGGCGCGGGTCGGTTTGAACCGCATCCACGCGATCCTCGGCGCCAGCGACCAGTGCGTCGCCACCCATCCTTCGGACATGTGCGTGGCCCTGGCCGCCCTGGATGCGCGGGTGCATGTGCAGGGCCGGGGTGGTGCGCGGGTCATCGAGTTCGCCGACTTTCACCGGCTGCCGGGCGATGCACCCCAGCGGGATAACCAGTTGGCCGACGACGAACTGATCACCACCATCGAGTTGCCTGCCGACCACCTGGCTGCCCACAGTCACTATCTGAAAATCCGTGACCGGGCTTCCTACGCCTTCGCCCTGGTATCCGTCGCGGCGGCGCTTGAGCTGGATGGTGATGTGATCGTCGACGCCCGCCTGGCCCTGGGCGGCGTCGCCCACAAGCCATGGCGTGATCGCGCGGTGGAAGCCGCGCTGATCGGCCAGTCCGTCAGCCGCGAAACCTTCAGCACTGCCGCCGAAACCCTGCTGCTGGACGCCGAGCCGCTGGAGCACAACGGCTTCAAGATCAAACTGGCACGCCGCGCGATCATTCGCGCCCTGAGCGATGCCGCTGTTGCAGGAGCCACGTCATGAGCGCAATCGGCAAACCGTTGGACCGGGTCGACGGTCTGCTCAAGGTCACCGGGCAAGCGCGCTATGCCGGTGAGTTTCCCGAGGATGGCTTGCTGCACGGCAGCGTGGTGTCGAGCAACATCGCCAAGGGCCGGGTCATCCGCATTGATGCGTCCCAAGCCCTGGCGCTGCCCGGTGTGGTGATGGTGCTTGATCACCTCAACCGCCCGAAACTGGCCAGCTACGACGACAGCTACGCCGATGCCGATGCTGCCGACGGCTCGCCGTTTCGCCCGCTGTACAACGACCGCGTGCTCTACAGCGGCCAGCCGTTGGCATTGGTGATTGCCGACAACCTGGAGCTGGCGCGCCACGCCGGTTCCCTGGTGCAGATCGAATACGCCGCCGAGCCTGCCGAGACCGATCTGCTGGCCTTGCAGGAGCAGGCGCACCCGTCGCCGCAAACACCGCCCAAGCCGCGCGGCAACTTCCAGGCCGAATGGACCGGCGCCGCCACGAGCCTGGACCTGCACTACAGCACGCCCATCGAACACCATAACCCCATGGAACCCCACGCCAGTACCGTGCTGTATCAGCCGGACGGCACCCTGCATATCCACGACAAGACCCAGGGCCCGCAGAACTGCCAGGCCTATGTGCAGAAAGTCTTCGGCCTGGATAAAAGCCAGGTGCGGATCTTCGCCGCGTTCGTCGGCGGCGCCTTTGGTTCCGGTCTGCGCCCGCAGTACCAGTTGCCGCTGGCAGTGATGGCATCGCTGGCCCTGAAGCGTTCGGTGCGCGTCACCCTCACGCGCCAGCAGATGTTCACCTTCGGTTATCGCCCGCGCACCTTGCAGCGCCTGCAACTGGGTGCTGCCGCCAATGGCCGCTTGCTTGCCCTGGGCCACACCGCCATCGGCCAGACCTCGCGCTTCGAGGACTTCAGCGAACACGTGGTGGAATGGAGCGGCATGCTCTATCACTGCGATAACGTGCTGCTGACCTACAAGCTGGTGCCGCTGGACGTGTTCACACCGCTGGACATGCGCGCCCCCGGCGCAGCGCTGGGGGTGATCGGCCTGGAATGCGCCATGGATGAACTGGCCTGCGCCCTGGGCATCGACCCGGTGCAATTGCGGCTGATCAACTATGCCGAGCGCAATCAGAACGAAGACAAGCCCTGGTCCAGCAAAGCGTTGCGCGAATGCTACAGCGAAGGTGCCGAGCGTTTTGGCTGGAGCCAGCGCAACCCGGAGCCGCGAAGCATGCGCGATGGTCGCCAACTTATCGGTTGGGGCATGGCCGGCGGGGTGTGGGAGGCCCTGCAAATGAAAGCCAGCGCCAAGGCGCGGATCGACCACCTGGGCAAGCTCACGGTCAGCAGTGCCACCACCGATATCGGCACCGGCACTTACACGGTCATGGCGCAGATCGCCGCCCAGGCCAGCGGCGTGCCGGTAGGCGATGTGACGTTCCTGCTGGGGGATTCATCGCTGCCGACGGCGCCGTTGCAGGGCGGCTCGTTTACCGTGTCGTCGGTGGGCAGCGCGGTGCAACAGGCCTGTGAAGCGTTGAACGCCAAGCTGTTGGACATTGCGCGCAAGACGTACCCGGCGTTCAAAGACGCTGAGTCGGCGCGGTTTGAGAACGGCCAGATGCACGCCGGTGACCAGCGCATCTCCCTGGCGCAATTGGTGCAAGACAGCGGCGAGCAGGCGCTGGAAGTGCAGGTGGATTGCGAGCCGGGCAAACAGCGCGAAGGCTATGCCTCTGCCACGCATTCGGCGGTGTTTGTCGAAGTGCGGGTGGATGAGGACCTGGGCACCATCAAGGTCAGCCGGGTGGTCAGTGCGATTGCGGCCGGGCGGGTGGTCAATCCGAAGATGGCCCGTAGCCAGATTCTCGGCGGTGTGGTCTGGGGCATCGGCATGGCGTTGCATGAGGAGACCCAGGTCGATCACGCATTGGGTCGCTCCATGAACCACAGCCTGGCCGAATACCACATTCCGGTAAACGCGGATATCGGCGAGATTGATGTGCTGTTTGTCGAAGAACACGACGAGATCGTCAACGCCCTTGGGTCCAAGGGCGTCGGCGAGATCGGGATAGTCGGGGTGGCGGCGGCGGTGGCCAACGCGGTGTATCACGCCACCGGCAAGCGGGTGCGGGACTTTCCCGTCACCCTCGACAAGGTCTTCTAAACCTTGGCGGGCTCTTCCACCGGCACATGCATGCGGTCGCGGTTGGCCAGGGTCGGGAACAGTTTGATCCAGACCCCGGTCACCACCAGCGTGCCGATGCCGCCCATGACCACGGCGGGCACGGTGCCGAACCAGTGGGCGGTGATCCCGGACTCGAACTCGCCCAACTGATTCGACGCGCCGATAAACAGCCCGTTGACCGCGCTCACCCGGCCGCGCATTTCGTCCGGGGTTTCCAGTTGCACGAACGAGGCGCGGATCACCATGCTGATCATGTCCGCTGCGCCCAATACCACCAGTACCGCCAGGGAGAACCAGAACGAGGTCGACAGGCCGAACGCGATGGTGGCTACGCCAAACACCCCGACCGCCGTAAACATGATCCGCCCCACATGCCGGTCGACGGCAAACCGCGCCAGCCACAACGACATCAACAACGCCCCGACCGCTGGCGCCGAGCGCAGCAGCCCAAGGCCCCACGGCCCGGTCAGCAAAATGTCCTTGGCGAACACCGGCAGCAAGGCCGTGGCGCCGCCCAGCAATACGGCGAACAGGTCCAGGGAAATCGCGCCGAGGATGTCCGGCCGACTGCGGATAAAACGAATCCCGGCCAGCAACGAATCCATGGTCGCCTTGGCCTTGTTCAGCGGCGTCTGGCGCGCGGGCAGGTTGAGGGTCAGCACGCAGGCGATCAGGTACAGCACCACCGTGGGGCCGTAGACCCAGACACTGCCAAAGGCGTACAGCAGACCGCCCAGCGCCGGCGCCACGATGGTGGCCAATTGCTGCGCCGACTGCGACGACGCCACGGCGCGGGGAAACAGTGCAGTGGGCACGATGCTCGGCAGCAGGGCCTGGGTGGTGGGCATTTCAAACGAGCGGGCTGCGCCCAGCAGGAATGCCAGGATAAAAATCATCTCGCGGGTGACATTGCCGGTCAGCCCGCCGATTGCCAGGGATAGCGCGATCAGCGCTTGAACGGTCTGGCAGATGGCTGCGACCTTGCGCCGTTCATAGCGATCGGCCACATGGCCGGTGTGCAGCATGAACAGTACCCGCGGTACGAACTCCACCAGGCCGACCAAACCCAGGTCCAGCACGTTGCCGGTCAGTTGGTAGAGGTTCCAGCCGATGGCCACGGTGAGCATCTGGAAACCGCTGGCGGTGAAGATCCGCGCCAGCCAGAACGCGATGAAAGGGCGGTGGTGACGTAACAGCAGCGCGGGTTCACTGGGCATCGGGGAGACGGGTCTGGGTGGGGGGAACGGTGAGGTTATCACCAACTTGTAACCAATAGTTGCGTAGGAGGGTTGGGCGGGGGATATGGGC